>NZ_CAKJTP010000070.1:0-19972 GCF_917627335.1 Protofrankia sp. CiT1
CGAGGAGCTGGACGATCTGTGCCAGATCTGCGGCAAGCTACTGAGTCTCAACGATGTCGATGACGACTGTTATATCCGCCCGATCGTGTTCAAGCAGGCACTCCTGCCGGGTGTCCCGTACGGGATTCGGCTATCGGGCGTCACTCACAGCATCGCGATTTCCCTCGTCCCGATGCAAAGCCGGCTGGACGCCGGCCGTGAAGTCCGCCTTCGGTTGAGTGATATCCGGCGGATTCCATCGTCTAGCGTGCCATCGACCGCGAAGATAAGTGGCGCTTACGTCAACAATGCGCTCGCCGTCGAGGATGCAATTGCCAACGGTTACGACGATGCGCTTATGCTCACGACGAATGGATATGTATCCGAAGCGTCGACCAGCAATGTGTTTTGCGTGCAGGGGACGGACGTAGTCACACCGGACCTCGGCTCGGATATCTTACCAGGGATCACTCGTGCGACGGTGATCAATATTCTTGAGGGTATGGCTGGTATTTCGATAACTGAACGGAAGGTCAGCGTGACCGATCTCATCGAGAGCGATGAGGTGTTTCTGACTGGTACCGGAATCGAGGTAGCCGCGGTCACCGCCGTCAACCAGGTGAAGGTTGGACAGGCTCGATCAGGTTCGTCGATAACCCTTCGGGTTGCCACCGAGTACCAGCGGCGCGTCCGACAGTCCGCGCCGCTGAAAGAACTCCAGTAGGAGGGCAACTCAATGCTGGCTCCGGAAGGTCACTTGTTCTTCACGTTCGCGTCGGCCTCGGCCACTGCGGACGTTGTCATCGCCACGCTTGGCCCTGCTGGCACGAGCAGCGAACAGGCGGCTCACTACTTTGCCGCGATACGGGGCGGAGAGGCATCGGGAGTTCACCTTGCCGCGAGCTATGAGCAAGCTCTCGAGCACGCGCTTGAAGATTCTTCGGTTATGGTGGTGGTAGCCAACGCCTACTCGAATATCAACGTTTTTTATATGCATCCCAGACTACTGATCGACACTGTATTCTTCTGCCATACGCCCAAATACGGCCTGGCCGCGAGAGGCGACCTCGCCGACGGCGGCTACAGCGTGGCCAGCCACCCGGATCCGGTACCCTTGATCGACGAGTTGTCGCCGGCCGGTTTCAAGTGCGACGAGGTTATCTACATGGCATCCACGAGCGGTGCCGCAGACTTCGTGGCTTCGAAGAAGGGCGAGGTGGCGTTGACAACTGAGATAGCGGCCGCGCGGCGCGGATTGAAATTCATTTCCTCCACCCGTCCCATTCCAATGGTTTGGACGGTGTTCCGTCGCGCATGACCGAACCAGCGGCCACCATTGCCATTCCCGGTTGATACCAAAGGGGAAGACAGTGATCAGACATATCGTGCTGTTCAAGTTAAACAAGGGACTCGCTTTCGACGATGCCGAGGTGGTTGAATCCGAGAAGATCGCATTGCAGGTTGGCGACAAGGTCCCAGAGCTCCGTGAATGGAAGGCGGGCCGTAATACGGCGCGCCGGACAGAAGCTTATGATTTTGCTGTGATCGGCCTGCTGGAAGACGCAGACGCGCTGGCCCGCTATATGGCCGATCCTTTCCACCGTCTCGCCATAGAGAAATGGAAGCGCATCAGCACCTGGGTCGTCGTGGATTTAGAAGAGGATCCCGGTCCGGCTGAGGTCACGATCACTCCGGCCGGGCATACCGGATTATCCGCGACATCGCCCGGGTACGGAACCGGAAAGGATTAACGCGTGCTCGTCATCGACCGGCCGACAGCCCAGGCGGCACTGTCCATTTCGGACGCGATACCGATTGCGGCGAGCGCGCTGCGCGCCTACAGCGCCGGGGACGTAGATCAGCCGCTTAGGACGATCATCCGGCCTGACGGCATTGACGATCTCATGGGTGTCATGCCCTGTTATGTAGGTGGTGAGGCCTCTCTGGGCTTCGGTTTGAAGGCGATGGTTCTCAAGCCCGCCAATCCCGCTCGAGGTCTGGACCTCCATGTTGGAGTTGTCATCGTCTTCGATCCTGATACCGGCCTGCCTTTGGCCCTGATTGACGCCGGCGCTATCACGGCAGTGCGGACACCGGCCGTGACCGCAGTCGCGACCGACCTCCTCGCCCGGAAGAACGCGGGAGACCTTGCTATACTTGGGTCTGGAGTACAAGGTCGCGGTCACCTCGAAGCAATGCTCGCGGTCCGTGCGGTGCGCCGGGTCCGAGTGTGGAGCAGGACACCCATGCACAGCGAGCGATTCCGCGCTTGGGCTTGGAGTCACCTGGGGGTTGAGGTCGAGGTGCACCCGACCGCCAGAGCGGCTCTGGAGGGCGCTGATCTGGTGTGTACGACCTTAGCCAGTAAAGAACCGGTGGTGAGCGATGAGGATGTCGCTCCTGGGGCGCATCTCAACGCGATCGGAGCCTCGTTCGCGGACCACCGGGAGCTTGCTTCGGCTTTTGTGCGGAGATGCTCTGTCTTCGTGGACAGTCGAGCCTCGGCCCGAGCCGAATCGGGCGACCTCATCGTTCCCGAAGAGGAGGGACTCATCGGGCCCGACCACGTGCTGGCCGAGATCGGCGAAGTCCTTCTCGGTCGCCATCCTGGGCGAAGGAGGTCTGACGAGTCGACCCTTTTCAAGTCTCTCGGACTGGCTGTGGAAGACGTCACCGTGGGATTCGCCATCGCCCAAGCCGCCCGTGACAAGGGCTTGGGCACGGTGATAAAATTCCATTAGTGTAGTTGTGCTGTCACGCATCCAACGAACGATCTTGACTAGTGCAGTCCGGACAACTATGATCTTGATTTGCCACTGGTCGGCCGACCAAAAATATAGCGTGTCAGGCTATCAAGGTAGCTGACCGCCCTCACACCTCTGGAGCACAATTTAATGTCATCAAACGGCACGGTCACGCCAGACAAAGTTGCCATTATCATCGATGGAGGCCTCCAGATAGGCTTGGCGATGAATACCGTGGCGGCGCTTTCGCTGTCAGTCGGGCGTATGGTTGATGGCATTTTGGGCGATGATTCCAAAGACGCCAATGGTCTCACCCATAAGGCGATTACCAGGATTCCCGTGCCGATCCTGAAGAGTGACGCCGAGGGTCTCAAGGAGATTTTTCTACGGGCAAGTGCGTCTGACGGCGTTTTTGTGGTAGATTTCACGACTACCGCCCAGACCTCCCGCACGTACGACGAGTACGAGGAGCGTCTGGCCCAGACTGCGACGGCGGATCTTCCCTACATCGGGGTGGCGCTAAGCGGTCCGAAAAAAGATGTCAACAAGCTGGTCGGGAGCCTGCCTCTTTACCGCTGAAACCACGCGTACCTGCGGAATACGTGGGTCGGTTGGTGAGCGTCGAGCAGGCATCGCGGGGCTGGGGCACGTAATCCCGCGCGTCATTGCTCCCCGTCCATCCTGCCGATGCACGGGTACCCGCTCGGCGGCCGCCAGTCTACCAGCAGGGTGATTCCCTCCATCGCTTTACGACGCACGTATCCCAGCCCCGCTCTTTGATCCCCGCCCTTATCGCTGGGCGTTCTTAATTCGCGTATTCGGGTACAACAAACTGGCTGTTATGGTTGCGGATGCGTTCACGAAAAGGATTCGCGTGGTATACGCCTATGATTCGGTAGTCGGCGAAGAAACCCAGCTCCTCAAAGGCTCGCATGACCCGCTCCTCGTCCGGGTGGCCTTCGATGTCGGCGACAAATTCCGTCGCGAAGAACTGGCCTCTCACCATACAGCTTTCCAGCTTCGTCATGTTCACGCCGTTGGTCGCAAATCCTCCGAGTGCCTTGTAGAGCGCGGATGGGCGGTTCCTCACCCGAAAAACAAAGGTGGAGACGATGGGGCCGATACCAACCGCGGCCCGAAGGTTCTCTGACGAAAGAATCACAAAGCGCGTTGTGTTATGTTCTTCGTCCTTGAGATCAGGTCGCAAGATTTCCAAGCCGTAGATCTCCGCTGCGAGGTGAGTGGCTATCGCCGACCTGGTCGGATCCCTCGTTTCGGCAACCTCCCGGGCGCAGCCCGCCGTATCAGCGCCGGCCACCGCGCGGAGACCCAGTTCCCGTAGGGTTACCCGGCACTGCGACAGAGCCTGCGGGTGACTGTGCACAGTCCGTAGCGCCTGAGGATCCGTGCCGACCAATCCCAAGAGCTGGTACTGAATCGGCAAAAAGTATTCTCCGACTATGTAGACCGATGAGTAAGGCAACAACTGATGGATGTCTGCCACCGTCCCGGCCGTTGAATTTTCGACGGGAATCATGCCAAGATCGACTGTGCCTTCCTCGAGCGCGTCAAAGCACTCCGCGAATGTCTGGAAGGGAACAGGCTCGTAGTCTGGATATACATCACGGCACGCTTGATGGGAATTGGCTCCTAGTTCACCCTGAAACGCGACTTTTTTGCGTCCTTTGGCCACTCTGGTTCCAACCTACGCTCAGGATGCTGATACATGAATCGATCTTTATCGCAGGTTATCATGCGGGCCCGGCGGAACCAGGGCGCCGCGCGGCAGACCGTACGCTGGACGCGGGCGCTGTTGCGAATCTCGCGCTGACGGTCTCTCGGTGGCATCGAGGCCCGGCGATCGAGGCCCAGCTGCTCGGGGACGGACGATCCCGCCGTCGAGCAGACCTCAGCGGACCTCGTTACCGAGCCGCCCCGAGCTGACGGACAGCGCACGAGGCGCTGACGGACAGCGCACGAGGTGCTGGAAGTGCTGGAAGTACCGACGGATTACGACCCCGACAGGTCCAGTGGCGCGCCGTTCGCTCGGGTCCGGGAGACCGATCGGGACAGCGCCGCGTATGCCAGCTGGGTACCTTCGCTGTCTGGGGTGTAGCTCGCGGATGCCGCCGCGGCGAAGCCCAGCTGCTGGGCGTCGGCAATCGCGTTGAGGTCGGCGGACAGGAAGGCGAACTGCCATCCGTAGGTATCGGTCTGATTTTTGATCATTTTTCTGATTTGTTCGAGCGTGCATTCCTTCGAGGAGTTCTCCCGGCCGTCGGTAACCACGGCGAAGACAACGGTCGCCGGACGTTGATGGTCGGGAAGGCCACGGAGGAACTCCCCAGTGTCCACGATGGACTCGCCGAGGGCGTCGAGTAGCGCGGTGGAGCCCCGCGGAACCAGGCGGTATGGTGGCGCCTCGCCGATCGGGATCGCGCCAAAGACCTTCTCGTAATCCTGGTCGAACTGGTAGAGACTGATCGTCGCTTGCCCGGGGGCGATGGCCTGCTCGGCGATGAACGACCGGATTCCGCCTTCGGCGTCATCGCGGATCGCCATCATCGAGCCTGACCGGTCGATCAGCAGGGCGATATGGGTGTAGCCGGCCTTCGTCATGGCGTGCCCCTTGCCATCGGTCGTCTGTTTGGCTGTAGCGGTCTCGTCTGTTACAGCCATCGTCGTTGTGGTCATCGCGGGATCTTTCACCGACGTTTCTCGCGCTCCGCGGCGTTGGTGATGGCGCGGGCCATCCCACTGAGGACAGTGTGATGGAACGGGGCGATGGCTTTCCAGTAGAGATGACCGGTCAGCCCGTGCGGTTCGAAGATCGCTCGTTGGCGGTACAGCGAGCCGTCAGCGTCGGGGGCCGCGGACAGCTCGAGCCAGGCGCGGCCGGGCAGCCGCATCTCGGCACGCAGCCGCAGCAGACGGGGCCGGTCGAGATGCTCCACCCGCCAGCGGTGGCGGGTTTCGCCCGGATACAGGCGGTGGTGGTCGCGGCGGCCTCGCCGTAGGCCGGCGCTGCCGATGAGCCGGTCCAGCCAGCCCCGCGGCGACCAGGCCAGCAGGAAGGAGCACCAGTCGTGTTCGCCGCCGATGGACTCGATGAACTGCCACAGCACCTGCGCGTCCGCGCTGGTGTGGCGTTCGCGGATGTCCTCGTAGCTGCTGCCGCCCGACCATGCGGGGTCGGAGGGCAGCGGGTCGGAGGGCAGCGGGTCGCAGAGCAAGGGGTCGGAGGGCGGCGTGGCCGCGCCGGAGCGGCGGGTGGGTATGCCCGCGTGACGGATGTGGGCCAGCGCGAGTTCGACGGCCCGCTCGTAGGAGGCCGGGCCACCATCCGGCTCCGGGATGTGGGTGGTGATATCGCGGTCGTGGCAGACGACCTCGTGCACCAGCGACTCGATGAGTGGTACAGCGATGCTGTGCGGTACCGGTGTCACCAGGTTCACCCACTGCGCTGAAAGCCACGGGGTGAGTACAGGCACCAAGGCTATGACACGACGCGGCAGGCCGGCCACGGCGGCATAGCGGCGCATCATATCCAGGTAGGTGAGGACGGTCGGGCCACCGATGTCGAAACGGCGGTTGATCGTGTCCGGAAGCACGGCGGCGTGCGTAAGGTAGTGCAGGACATCGCGTATTGCGATCGGCTGGACGCGATTGTTCACCCATCGCGGGGTGACCATAGCCGGGAGGCGTTCGGTGAGATAACGCAGCATCTCGAAGCTGGCCGAACCGGAACCGATAATGACCGCGGCTTGCAGTGCGATGGTCGGCACGCCGGAGCCGAGCATGATCTGTCCGACTTCGGCCCGGGAGGCCAGATGCGCAGATAGCGGCTGTCCATCCGGAGTGATGCCGCCCAGGTAGACGATCCGGCGCACCCCGGCCGCGCGTGCCTGCCCGGCGACGGTGCGAGCGGCGTGACGGTCCAGTTCGACGAAGTCGCGCCGGTGCAGCGAGTGTATGAGGTAGTAGATGACATCCTGCCCGGCCACTGCGCTGGCGACGCTGGCGGCGTCGGTAACGTCACCAGCCACGATCTCGGCTCGGTCGTGCCACGGTATATCGGTCAGCCGGCTCGGGTTGCGGGCCACCGCCCGTACGTCGTGACCGGCGCGTAGGAGTTCGGGCACCAGACGGCCGCCGATGTAACCGGTTGCCCCGAACACGACACATCGCATGCCATCGATGTTCCCTCACCTGGACGGTGCCCGCAGCGCCGGCGAACATGGCCGACGAAAACGGCTTATAAGGACATGAGCCCGCATGTTCTTATGGCGTTCTTAGAGCGACCGGCAATAGGGGACGCGGCGTCGCGGGGCTGGGGCACGCACCTCGCCGCATCGCTCCCCGTCCATCGCCGCGCGATGCACGGGTACCCCCGGCTCGTCAGTCGCCACCCACCACCTCCGGTGGCTCCCTCCACCGCCTCGCGATGCATGCACCCCAGCCCCACTCCTTGATCCACACCCCTATTGCCGGGCGCTCTTATCCGGTCGATCTTCAATCGCGCGGACCAGCGGCCTGCGGACGCCCCGTCGTTTCGGATCGTATGGGGGCCTGTTGTCCACAATCGCGCGGGCGGCTGATTTGTCAACGAACTGTCAAGTTCTGGAAACCTGCTCGTGGTGGCTTTTTTATGCGGCAGTATCAGGTTCGTGCCCGAGGCGGGGGGAATCGACGCTGAGCAGGTGGTCCGGCGGGACCCGGACTTCTTGATTTCTTATGCTCAGAACGACCAGCGGTGGGCGGAGTGGATCGCCTGGCAGCTGGAGGATGTTGGTTACCGGACGCTGATAGAGGCCTGGGACGGTGTCCCTGGAACGCACTGGGTGGCGGGCATAGGTGCGAGCGCCACATGCGCGCGGCGCGTGATCCTGCTGCTTTCGAAGGCCCATGTGCATGTGATGCGGGCATATGGCGTGAAGTCCGCTTTGGATGGTGACCAGGACGGGTCTGACCGCAGGCTTGTACCGATCAAAGTGGAGGACTGCTCCGTACCACCGGAAATCAGCCACATCAGATCAATAGACCTGTTCGGGCTGCCGGCCGGCGAACCGCCGCACGGCGTCGCGCGGCGGCGGCTGCTTGCCGGCATCGAGAGCGCTTTGGCCGGCCGGGGGAAACCCGGTCGCGCGCCTATGCTTCCGGGCCAGGCGCGATCGATGCCCGAGCCGCCCTTCCCCACCCCCGGTAAGCCGTTCGGCGATATGGGCCGGGTGGTCGTGGAAAGCGTGGCGGCCGACGATCCGGCGGGGTCGGAGGCGTTTGTCGGCCGGGGTGCTGAGCTGGCGAAGTTGATGGGGCTGCTGGCGTCGGCCGGGGCCGGGGCCAGATCCGGCACCGGCGCGCGGCTGGCCGCGGTGGTGATCGGACCGGGCGGGACGGGAAAGACGGCGCTGGTACGCCGCGCCGCCGCTCACGCGGTGGGCAAGGGCGGGTTTTCCGGTGGAGCCTTCATCGTTGACATGCAGGGTTACGGCCGCCATCCGGGGATCGGCGCGGATCAGGTTTACCGTCCTTTACTTGTCGCCCTTGACCGGGCTCAGGAGCTCCCCGCCACGCTCGGCGAACAGGCCGCGGTTTACTACCGCATGCTGGCTGAACAGGCCAAAGCCGGAAAACCGGTACTACTGGTGCTCGATAACGTCTCGCATGTGGATCAGATTGCCGCCCTGCTGACCGAGCACCCGGCCCATCGGGTATTGGTGACGTCCCGAAGGAACGTTTTCGATCTTGTTGACCGTCAGGTCGTCAAGCTGGGTGCTCTCGCCCCCTCGGACGCGGTAAAGCTCCTCGGCCGTGTGCTTTGCGATCGTGACCCGTCCGACCAGCGAGTGGTCCAGCAGCGTGGCGCGGCTGACGAGCTGGCCACACTGTGCGGATGGTGGCCCCTCGCCCTGCGTATCGCCGGCACGCTGCTGGCTGACAGCCCGCGGCTGGCTGTGACCGACCTGGTCGCCGACCTCGCTGACGTCCCCGTCCCGATTGTCTGTCCGGACGATATTGTCTGTCCGGACAATGACGAGAGGCTGCTGGCGCCGATCCTCACGCTTTCCTGGGAGCGCATGGTACGTCATGACCCGGCCGCGGCTGAGTTGTTCTGGCTGCTACCGGTCAATCCCGGCGCGGAGATATCGACTGAGGCCGCGGCTGCGCTGGTTGGTTGGCAGCCGTGGCGGGCAAGTTGGAAACTGCGCACGTTGCAGCGGGCCCATCTGGTCAGGCCCGCCAACGCCCCGGGGCGTTGGCGGATGCATGATGTGGTCGCCTCGTACGCCGCCCAGCGGCTCCCCAGGCCTCCCTCGTTGCCCGCCAGTGGCGCTGACGCCCGTGCGCACGCATTTGACCGGCTGCTTTGCTACTACCAGACACAGGCCGCCGATATGGCGCGGCGAGCGGGATGGTTCCTGCTGCGCCACAGCCGGCCCGCTGCTGCCTCACGAGTACCGCTCGGCTGGGAAGCACGCCAGCAGGCGTTGGCCTGGTTCACGGTCGAGGAGCCGAATCTGCTCGGCTGCATCGAGTATGCCGCGCGGCTCGATCGTCGCGCGGTCGAGGTCGAGCGGGGCCGCGGTTCGGCGCTCATAGCCCGTGTCGAAGCGGTGACCGGCCGCCCATTAAGCCAGCTAAGCCCATTAAGCCCATTAAGCCCATTAAGCCGGATGGGAGATGCCTGGAGCTGGCGGTGGACTGTCGGTGGCCGGCGGCGAACTGTCTGGCATCGACAACAGATGGTAGTTGCCCTGATTGATGCCATGGCGGGCTATCTCCGTAACAACGGGCCGTGGGAGAACGCGGCGGAACTGCACCACCTGGCCGCTGACGTCGCCGAACGGTGTGGTGACGCGCGCGCCCGGGGTATCGCGCTCAACGACCTCGGGATCACCTACCGCCTGTTGGGCCATCAGCGACAGGCGGTGGAGATCCTGGCGGACGCCGTCGAGCTGTTTCGTCGGCCTGACCGGTTCCAGCGCCTGGGCCTACCGGTGGGTGGTAGCCGCGCGGCCCTGCTCGGCCAGGCCAACGCGCTTCACGAGATGGGCATCGTCCACAACGAGGGTGAATCCTACGAGGATGCGCTCAAGCTGTTGGAAGAGGCGCTGCGGCTGTATCGTGAGGTTGCCGATGAGATTGGCGTCGCCAATGCGTCCAAGAACCTCGGTGTCGCTGTCTTCAATGTCGGCTGGTCCGTCGGGAGGAAGGATCCCGCGATGCGGGACGCGGCGCGCGAACTGTTGAACGAAGCGTTGCGTCAGTATGACACAATCAATGACAATCTCGGGGTTGCTGAGGTCCGCAACCACCTGGGCCGATTGTGGCTGAAGTCTGGCGCACCCGACCGGGCGCGCGACGAATTCGACGGCGCCCGGAAGCTGGCGGTGCGGGCGGGCAGCCGGCTCGAGGAAGCCAGGGCATGTCGGGGCATCGGTGAGTGCCAGGCGAGTGGTCACGACTACGCCCAGGCCATCTCCTCGTTTGAACACGCTCGGGACGGCTATTTCAGCGTCGGCGCCGGCAAGGACCTGGATGACGTCAGGGAGCGGCTGGCGGCTCTTCGGGGTGGCCCGCCGCTCGATACTCGTTAAATCGTCTCAGCGCGGTCCGGGTGATTTCCTCCGGTGCGGCGGAGGCGTCGACCACGGTGCCTCTCTCGCCGGGAAGCAACGGTTCCAACGTCTGAAGCTGCGAGTCCACCAACGACGCCGGCATAAAATGGCCGTGTCGGCTGGCCACCCGTTCGACGGCGAGCGCGCGGTCGATATCCAGGTGAAGAAACCACGCGTCAGGGTACGCCTCGCGCAGCCGGTCCCGGTACTGGAACCTGAGCGCGGAGCACGACACCACCCCGCCCTTGTCGGTGTTCACCTGATCCCGGATCCAGGCCGCGATGGCAGCCAGCCACGGCCGCCGGTCGTCGTCGTCAAGCGCCTGCCCGGCCATCATCTTCGCGACGTTGGCCGGCGGATGGAACGAGTCGGCCTCCGCATAGACGACACCCAGCCGCTCCGCGAGCAGGTGGCCGATCGTGGTCTTCCCGCTGCCAGCCACTCCCATTACCACGGCGATCGGCTGCGAGATGCTTGCGGACCGGGTCATCCGTATTCTCCTGGGCGCGGTTGCGAGGAGCGCACGCTGGCGGCTGGAGAGCGCACGTTAGCAGATGCGGGGGAGCTGTTCGCCGACGAGCATGTCGACGATGCGGGTGCCGCCCAGCAGGGTGCGCATGACGACCCGGCCGGGATGGGCGGCGACGACGGTACCGAGGCGGGTGGCGTCCCGGCCCTCGGGCAGGGCGCGCATCGCGGCCAGCACGGCGTCGGCGACCTCGGGCGCGAGGACGGCGACGAGGCAGCCTTCGTTGGCGACGTGCAGCGGGTCCAGGCCGAGGATCTCGCAGGCGGCGGCCACCGCGGCCGGGATGGGCACGGCCTGTTCCTCGATCTCGATCCCGGCCCCGGACGCGGCGGCGATCTCGTTCAGCGCGGACGCCACACCGCCGCGGGTGGGGTCGCGCATCGCGCGCAGTCCCGCGTCACCGCCCGCCACCATGGCCGCGACCAGCCGGTGCAGGGGACGGGTGTCCGAGGTGATCTCGCTGTTGAAGCCGAGGGACTCCCGGGCGCTCAGGATGGCCGTGCCGTGCGCGCCGAGCGGCCCGGAGAGCACGATGACGTCCCCGGGGCGGGCGGAGCCGGCCGAGACACGTGCGCCGGGCAGGCGGCGGCCGATCCCGGTCGTGGTCACGAAGATCCCGTCCGCGGCACCGCGACCGACGACCTTGGTGTCTCCGGTGACGACGGGCACGCCAACAGCGGCCGCGGCCGCGCCGACCGAGGCTGTCACCCGCCGTAGATCCTCGAGTGGAAAACCCTCCTCGATGACGTAGGCGACGGCCAGGGCAAGCGGGCTGGCGCCCATCATCGCCAGATCATTGACGGTCCCGTGCACGGCCAGCGAGCCGATGTCACCGCCGGGGAAGAAGAGCGGGCTCACCACGAAGGAGTCGGTGCTCAGCACCACTGTCGTGCCGTCGATGTCGAGCACGGCCGCGTCCTCGGGAACGCCGGCCGGCGCGGCCGCGCCGAGGGCCGGGAGGAGCACGTCATGCAGGAGCCCGGCGGACAGCTGCCCGCCGCTGCCGTGGCCGAGCATGACCTTCTCGGTCTCCGCCAGCGGCAACGGGCAGCTGGCGCCGGTCAGGTCGGTGGCGGCCGGGCTGAGGATGCTGGGACCGGGGACGGCTGGGCTGGAGATGGTCATGATGTTTCCACGGCTGCCGCCGCCGGCAGCCGGCCGGCGCTCGCCGTCGGGCCGGCAGCGGTGGTCGGGCCGGCAGCCGTGGTCGGGCCGGCAGCGGTGGTCCGGCCAGCACTGTGGAAGGCGGCGCAGGTCCCTTCGCTGGACACCATGGGCGCGCCCAGCGGGGTACGCGGCGTGCACGCGGCACCGTACGCCGCGCAGTCGGTCGGTAGGCGCGTTCCGGTGAGAATGCCCCCAGCGATGCAGGCCGGATGTTCCCGCGTGCTCAGGCCGGCCACGGCGAAGCGGGTCTCGGCGTCATAGGAGGCGAACTCGTCCGCGAGCGCGAAACCGCTCATCGGGATGGTGCCGATGCCCCGCCACATCCGGTCACGGACACCGAACACACGCCCGATGGCCGCCTGCGCCTGGATGTTCCCGGCCCGCCGCACGGCGCGGACGTACTGGTTCTCCACCTGCGCGCGGCCTTCTTCGAGCTGGCGCACCGCCATGAGGATGCCCTCCAGGATGTCGAGTGGCTCAAATCCGGTCACGACGACCGGGATCTGGTAACGCCGTGACAGCGGCTCGTATTCGGTCCATCCCATGACGGCACAGACGTGGCCGGCGGCCAGGAACGCCTGCACCTGGCAGCCCGGCGCGTCCAGCAGCGCGGTCATCGCCGGCGGGACGAGCACATGGCTGACCAGGACGCTGAAGTTCGTCAGGCCGAGCGCGTGGGCGCGCAGCACCGCCATGGCGTTCGCGGGCGCCGTCGTCTCGAACCCCACGGCGAAGAAGACCACCTCGCGGTCGGGGCACGCCGCGGCGATGCGGACGGCGTCCAGCGGTGAGTAGACGACCCGGACATCGCTGCCGCGGGCCCGCATGGCGAGCAGGTCGGTGCTCGTCCCCGGAACCCTGAGCATGTCACCGTAGGAGGTGAGGATGACCTCGGGGCGCCCGGCGATGGCCAGTGCTTTGTCGATGAGTTCCAGCGGTGTCACGCAGACGGGACAGCCAGGTCCGTGGATCATCCGGATCCCCGCGGGCAGCAGTTCGTCGATGCCCTGGCGGACGATGGTGTGGGTCTGGCCGCCGCAGACCTCCATCAGCGTCCATGGCCGCGACGTCACTGTGTGAATCTTGGTGAGCAGCCGCCGGGCGAGCGCTGGCTCACGGTACTCGTCGAGATACCTCATCGGGCCTCCTGGGCGGGTTCGGCGCCAAGCTCCTCGTCGAGCGCTCCCATCGCGTGCAGGATCTCCAGCGTGCGCCGGGCCTCGGCCTCGTCCACGAGGCTGATGGCGAAGCCGACATGGACGATGACGTAGTCGTCCACCCGCGCCTGGGGGACGTAACCGAGACAGACCTCGCGGGTCACGCCCGCGAAGTCGACCGTGCCCATGAGCAGGCCGGCGACCTCGGTCGTCGCCACGACGCGGCCTGGTATACCGAGACACACGGGCTTATTCCCCCCTCAGTCGCGCCGCGGCCACCGCGGCCTGGCCATAGCTCACTCCGCCGTCTCCGGCCGGAACCCGTTCGTTGAGCAACGGGGTGAGGCCGGCGGCCGCCAACGCCGCGGGGAGGGCTTCGGCAAGCAGCTGGTTGTGCATGACCCCGCCGGACAGGCAGACCGTTCGCAACCGGTGACGCCGGGCGGCATCGGTACACAGGGCGACGGTGACCGCGACGATCGTGGCGTGGAACCGGGCGGCGAGGACGCCGACGGCGACCCGGGCGTGCAGTCCCTCCACCAGCGCCCGCAGCGTCGGCCGCGGGTCGTAGACGAGCAGGCCGCCATGACCGACGATCCGCCAGGGCAGCTCGACAGCGCGGGCGTGCCCAGTGGCTGCCGGGTCCGGCGTGCTGACCCCGGGCGTTCCGGCCGCCAGCGCGGCGGCTTCCACCGTGGCGGCGGCCTCACCTTCATAGGTCACCTCGTCGCACAGGCCGAGCAGCGCCGCGACGGCGTCGAACAGCCGCCCCGCGCTGGAGGCGACGGGGCAGTTGACGCCGCGTTCGATCATCCGGGCGGCCACGGACACCTCACGATCGGTCAACCGGTCCAGGAACGGCGCGGCCAGGCGCCGGTCTGTCGCCGAGGGGCCGATGGCCGGCAGGCCGCCGAGCGGTTCCGCGCCGAACAGGTAGCCCAGCGCCACCCGGGCGGGACGGCGCAGCGCCGCGGTACCACCGGGCAACGGTGCCCGGCCGAACCGGGCCACCCGCCGATAGGAGACGAGGTCCGCGACCAGCACCTCACCGCCCCACAGGGTGCCGTCGTCGCCGAGCCCCAGGCCGTCGTAGGCGACGCCGATGAACCGCCCGGTGACACCGTGCTCGGCGGCGCAGGACGCCACGTGCGCATGGTGGTGCTGCACGGCCACGCGCGGCCGCGCGCCGCTCATCATCGCGTACCGGCTGGAAAGCGCGTACTGGGTGGAAAGATAGCCGGGGTGCGGATCGTGGGCGATGACGCGCGGGGTGATGCCGGTCATCGCGCACAGGTGCGCGAGAGTGCGTTCAAACGCCACCAGTGTGGGCTGCTGGGAAAGATCGCCCGTATGCGGCCCGACGACGGCGGTTGTCCCCTCGGCCAGGGTGAACGTGTGTTTGAGCTGCGCGCCGACGGCGAGCAGCGGCTCGCCGGCAGCGATGGGGAGCCGCAGCGGCCGCGGCGCGTACCCGCGAGCGCGCCGGATCATCGACCCACGCCCCGCGACAGCCCGGACGACGGAGTCATCGTAAGGGGAGCGGATGGCCCGGTCGTGGCTCAGGAACCCGTCGGCCACGGTGGCGAGACGGTCCCGGGCCTCGGCGTCGTCGATCACGATTGGTTCGCCCGAGGAGTTCCCGCTGGTGACAACGAGCGGTCTGCCCAGCTCGCCGAGGAGCAGCTGGTGCAAGGGGGTGACGGGCAGGAACAGCCCGAGCCGCGGGGCGCCCGGCCCGACCGCGTCCGCGAGAACACCATTATGGGCGCGTCGCAGCAGCACCACCGGCCGCGCGACCGATGTCAACAGGCCCGCCTCCACCGTGTCGATGTCGGCCAGCGCCCGCGCCGCGCCCAGATCGGTCACCATGACCGCGAACGGCTTGACCGGACGGTGCTTGCGTGCCCGCAGCCGAGCGACGGCCGCGTCGTTGGTCGCGTCACACACGAGCTGGTAGCCACCCAGCCCCTTGAGCGCCACGGTGCCACCACTGTCGATCATTGCGACAGCGGCGGCCAGCGCGGCCAGCGGTGGCCGTGCCGCCTGTCGACGCGGCTGGCTGGGGATCCGTCCGCGGGCCCCGGCCGCCGGCCGGCGACCACCAGGCGAGTTGGGGGCCGCAGGCCGGACACGCGATCGGCTCGGCGTGGAACCGCCGGTCGCCCGGGTCGGTGTACTCGCGGGCGCAGTCGTCGCACAGGGGGAAGGCCCGCATCGTCGTGCGCGCGCGGTCGTACGGGAGGGTGTCGACGATCGTGGCCCGGGGGCCGCAGTCGGCGCAGTTGACAAAGGGGTACCGGTACCGGCGGTCGTTCGGGTCGAACAGTTCGGCCAGGCAGGCCTCGCAGGTGGCGACGTCGGCGGGCACCTCGCGGACATGGCTGGCCGATGCCGATGCAGGGGCCGGCACCGATGCAGGGGCCGACACCGATGCCGGCGCGGCCGGCCGGCTGACCGACGGCCCGACCCGGAATCCCGAGCGCGGGCGCGGAATCGGGGTGGACAGTTCGGTGACACAGACGTCGCGTACCCGGGCCAGCGGTGGGGCGTCCGTGCGCAGCCGGGACGCGAGAGCGGCGAGCGCTCCGGGTGGGCCGGCCGCCTCGATCACGACCCGGCCGTCGTCGTTGCGCACCCAGCCGTCCAGCCCGAGGCTGGTGCCCAGACGGTAGACGAACGGACGGAAACCGACCCCCTGCACGGTCCCGTGGACCTCAAGCCGGTGTGCCACCCGCTCGCGCCGTCCGGCGGTGTCGTCAGGCCGGATCATGACCGTAAGTCTTGCCGCCGAGCGTCATGGCGGGCAAGGGACCAGCGACCCGCCGCCGGCTCCCGCAGGGCCCGCGGCGGGTGCTTCCTTCAGCCCGCAGGCCCCGCGAAAAGAGCCGTGCTCGGACAGTCTTCGGTCGCCTGGCCGAGCGGAGCGCGCAAATCCCGCCACGGTCTGCCCTAGCGTTTCGTTGCGCGAAGTGTCCGGCCGCTGTTGTCAAGCGCTGTTGTCAAGCGTTGTTCCCGAGCGCGCCGGGCAGCTGACGTCCCGTCGAGGCGATGTGGGAGGCAAGCCGTGAACAGCAGCTGCGGGACGGTCGGGCAGGGTGCGGCGCACGGGGTGTCGCCACCGGGCGGTGCTGCCCGGCAGCGGGCAGCGGACGGCAGCCTGTCCGCGCGGCTCGCCGAGGCCGGGGTGGCGCGGCGGTCGATCCTGAAGTTCTGCGCGGGGGTCGTCGCGACCCTCGCGCTGCCGCCCCAGCTCGCTCCCCAGGTCGCGGCGGCGCTGGACAGGATCGACCGGCCTGCTGTCGTGTGGCTGGAGTTCCAGGACTGTGCCGGTGACAGCGAAGCGTTCCTACGCTCGCGCAATCCATCCGTCGCGGACCTGATCCTGGGAATGATTTCGCTCGACTACCACGAGACGTTGATGGCGGCGGCCGGCGCCGACGCCGAGGACGCCCGGGACAAGGCCGTGGCGCGGGGCGGGCACCTGGTCGTGGTCGAGGGCTCCGTGCCCACCGGCATCCCGGGGTCGTGCACGGTCGGGGGCCGATCGGCCGAGGAGATACTCAGGAGCGCTGCCCGCGGCGCGGCCGGGATCATCAACGCCGGCACCTGCTCGGCGTTCGGTGGGATCCCCGCCGCCGGCCCCAACCCGACCGGCGCGGTCCGGGTGGAAGACGTCGTCGGCGGGGTCGAGGTCGTCAACCTGACCGGTTGTCCGGTCAACGCCGACAACCTCACCGCGACGATCGTCCACTATCTGACGTTCGGGCAGTTCCCGGCCCGGGACGGCTTCGGCCGCCCGCTGTTCGCCTACGGGCAGCGCATCCACGACACCTGCGCGCGCCGGGGCCACTTCGACGCCGGCCAGTTCGCGCAGTCCTGGGGCGACGACGGCCATCGCAGGGGCTGGTGCCTGTACCGGCTCGGCTGCAAGGGGCCGGCCACATTCCACAACTGCCCGAGCGTTCGTTACAACGGGGGGACGTCCTGGCCGGTGGCGGCCGGACACGGTTGTGTGGGCTGTTCCGAGCCTGGTTTCTGGGACACGATGTCGCCGTTCTACGACCGGCTGCCGCATGTCGCGACGCGGGACTTCAGCCTCACGGCGGACAGGATCGGTCTGGGTGTCCTCGCGGCGACCGCGACTGGATTCGCGGCGCACGGGGTCGGTAAGGTCATCCAGCACCGCGTGGCCGCGTCTCACACGACCAAGGACGGCCAGGACGGCCAGGACGGCCAGGACGGCCAGGACGCGGCTGGGCCCGCTGAGCCCGCTGGGCCCGCTGACGACAGAGGCGGGCAGGCGACATGAGCCGGTTGGTCATCGACCCGGTGACCCGGATCGAGGGTCATCTGCGTGTCGAGGTAGCGGTGGACGGTGGCCGCGTCACCGAGGCGTACGCCTCATCGACGATGTGGCGCGGCATCGAGACCATCGTCGAGGGCCGGGATCCCCGGGACGCCTGGCTGTTCGCGCAGCGGATCTGCGGTGTCTGCACCACCGTGCACGCGCTGGCCTCGGTGCGGGCTGTCGAGGACGCGGTCGGTGCGGTCCCACCGCGCAACGCCCGGCTGCTGCGTGAGATCATCGCCGCGGCGCTGTTCGTTCATGATCATGTCGTGCACTTCTACCATCTGCAGGCGCTGGACTGGATCGACCCGACCGCGGCGCTGAAGGCCGACCCCGCGCGCGCCGCGGCGCTCGCCCAGTCCAGCTCGGACTATCCGCGCTCGACGGCGAAGCTGTTCGCCGCGGTACAGGCCCGGCTGGGCGCGTTCCTGGCGAGCGGGAACATCGGCCCGTTCACGAACGGGTACTGGGGGCATCCCGCGTACCGGCTCAGTCCGGAGCTGAACCTGGTGGCGTTCAGCCACTATCTCGACGCGCTGGACTTCCAGCGGGACTACGTCCGGGTGCACGCGCTGCTCGGCGGCAAGAACCCGCATCCGCAGACCTATGTCGTCGGCGGTATGGCGTCCCCGATCGATCTGGCGAGCCAGGAGGCAATCAACGACAACACGCTGACCGAGCTCGCCCAGCTGCTGGCGCGGGGGCTGGACTTCGTCGAGAAGGTGTTCCTGCCTGACCTGTACGCGATCGCGGCGGCTTATCCTGAATGGACGACGTACGGCGCGGGGCTGGGCTCGTACATGGTGTTCGGGGACTTCGCGCAGGCGCCGCAGCCCAAGGGCCGGCCACAGGCCGGCGGTCTGTTCCCCGGCGGGGTCATCCGCGACGCCCACCCGCGCGGGGGCACGCTGACGGTCGAACCGTTCGACCCGTCCCACATCGCCGAGTCCGTCGCCCACTCGTGGTTCCGTTACGACGGCTCCGGCGGGCCCACAGCCACAGGTACCGGCGCCGCGCTCGCCCCGTGGCAGGGCCAGACCACGCCGGACTACACCGGCCCCGAGCCGCCCTTCTCCCAGCTCGACGTCGGCGGGAAGTACTCGTGGCTGAAGGCACCGCGCTACGACGGGATCGCGGTGGAGGTCGGCCCGCTGGCCCGCATGCTCGTCGGCTACGCATCGGGCGACGCCCGCATCCAGCCGCTCGTGCGGGACGCGCTGGACGGGCTGCGTCTGGCGCCCACGGCGTTGATGTCAACCCTCGGCCGGGTGCTGGCTCGGGGCCTGGAGACGAAGCTGATGGCACAGTACTCCCTGGAACTCCTCGACCGGCTGCGGGCGAACGTCGGCTCGGGGGACCTGACGATCGCGGACACCGGGAAGTGGCATCCCTCGACGTGGCCGGCCGGGCGGGCCCGCGGCGTCGGCTTCCACGAGGCACCCAGGGGATCGCTGTCGCACTGGGTCGTCATCGACGGCGAACGGATCAGCAACTACCAGGCGGTGGTACCCACGACCTGGAACGCCAGTCCCCGTGATGAGCGGGGTAATCCAGGTGCCTACGAGTCGGCCCTGGTCGGCACCCCTGTCGTCGATCCGCGGCGGCCACTGGAGGTGCTGCGGACACTGCACTCGTTCGATCCCTGCATGGCCTGCGCGGCGCATGTGTACGACGCGGACGGCCGCGACATCGTCGAGGTGCGGGTCCAGTGAGCGCCGCCGTGCCGGACAAGGCGGTGTCGGGGGAAGCCGTGCCGCGGGCGTGCCCGGAGCAGGCCTTCGTGCGGGTGCGGGTCTGGGATCTGCCGGTACGTGTCGTGCACTGGCTGCTCGTCCTGGCGTTGGTGGTGCTCAGCGTGACGGGTTTCCTGATCGGGAACCCGCAGCTGCGCCTCGGCGGCGACGCTTACTGGGTCACCTGGGTGCGAACGGTCCACGAGATCACCGCGTTTGTCTTCATCGACCTGATCCTCGCGCGGGTCGCCTGGCACGTCCTGTCACCCAACCGCTGGTCGCGGTGGACGGAGTGGATCCCCAGCACCCGTGAACGCCGGCGTCTGATCATCCCATCGCTGCGTTTCTATCTGTTCATCGACCGTGAGGCGCCCGAGGTCGTCGGTCACAACCCGCTCGCCGGTATGACCTACGCCGTGCTCTACACGATGTTCGCCGCCGAGATTTTCACCGGAGTCGCGCTGTGGGGTGTGGAAGGCAGGAGCTGGGCCGCCTTTCTCACCGGCTGGGTGTTCCACGTCGTGTCACTGCCGACGATCCGGCTCATCCACCATATGATCATGTGGCTGACCTGGGGATTCATGATCCACCATCTCTACAGTGCCATGCTGGTCGACCGGGTCGAGGGGACGGGCGTGATCTCCTCGATCTTCTCCGGATCCAAGTTCCTGCCGAAGGACCGGCTGTGACCGGGGC
>NZ_CAKJTP010000070.1:20416-22723 GCF_917627335.1 Protofrankia sp. CiT1
GTTCTGGTCCTGGGTATCGGCAACGAGCTGTTGGGTGACGACGGCGTCGGCGTGGTCGCGGCCCGGCGGCTGGGTGCCGTCCCCGTCCCGGGCGTGGAGGTGCTCGACGGCGGGACGCTCGGGCTCATGCTCATGCCCTACCTGGCCGGCCGCCGGGCGGTGCTCATCCTCGACGCGGTGGCGAGCGCGCAGGGCCGGCCGGGTGATGTGATCGTCATCGGGGACGGCGACGTGCGGCGCGGCCACGGAGTGCGCGCGAGCGCGCACGACGTCGGTCTCGTGGACGCCCTGTCCGCGGCGGAGCTCGCGGGCTGCGCTCCCCAGCATGTCGCGCTGGTCGGCGTCGTGCCCGAGTCCATCGCGGACCGCTGGGGGCTGAGTCCGTTGATCGACTCCAGCGTCACGGAGATGGTGGCCGCGGCCCGGAGCATCCTGGCCGGCTGGGGAGTGACAGATCGGGGAGCGCAGGTGCCCACAGATGCATGAGGCCGGTCTCGCGCGGGCCGCGGTCGCCGCGCTCGTCGACGCGAGCGCGGGAGCACGGGTACGGACGGTGGTGCTCGCGATCGGCGGCGGCGTCGACATCGACGCCGCCGCCGCGGCGTGGCACGGTGCGGCCACTGGCACCTGTCTCGAAGCCAGCCACGTGGAATGGCGCAACGCGGCCGACCGGCTGCGCTGCTTCGCCTGCGGCTGTGAGTACGACGGCGGACGTCTCGATCCGTGCCCGTCCTGCGGCGGCAACGGGATCGTCATCGCGGCAGCGGACGAGCTGGCCATTGTCGACTGGATGACCTGACCGCGCCGGCCACGAGCCGAGCCGATGATCAGCAGGGCTGGTGTCAACGCCAGGCTTGGATCAGATCGGCCGGCCCCCAGTGCGCCGCGAGGGGGAGGCTGTCGGCGACGCCGCGGCGGGAGACCGCCACCAGGGGTGTTCCAGGCTCGACGCCGGGGACGGCGAGCATGTCGCGGACAAGGCTGTCGTAGTCACGCCGCCCAAAGGGCTGGTTCTCCAGCCATGTGATGGAACCCAGGAAGTGGACCTTCCCCGCGGCGGGTGCGCGGTCGGCACCGACGATGTCGATCTCGGGATTGTTCTGGCGGTTCCACCAGCCGCCGATCGCTTCGGTGCCGGGCCAGGCCTCGTCCGGTAGCAGCCGAAGAAGGGCTTCTCGGACGACCGGTTCGACGGCCCGGCCACGCCAGGTGGTCCACGAACGTTCGATACGGGTGAGGACGACATCACCGCGGCCCCGCTCCACCAGCGGAATGCCACGGTCGAGAAAAGTCAGCCAGAACCGGAGGTAGGGGTCCGCGATCCGGTAACGCTTGTTCTTCGTGTCGGGCCGGCTGGACAGCGGGCTGTCGGCCGCGACGACCTGCTTGTCGAGCAGCATGGTCAGGATGGGGGACAGCGTGCCCGACGCCAGCGGGCTCGCTCCGCCGGCCGCGGTGGCGATCGCGGTGAAAGTACGTTCTCCGCTGCCGAGCGCCGCCAGCACGGCGCGGGCCTGGGAGGCTTCGGGAAACTCCCCGAGCAGCGTGAGCTCACCCGCCATGAGCAGCGGGGACAGCGGGTTGGCGAGCGCTTGGCGGAGGTAGTCGTCACGGCTCATCCCGCCCTGCCATGCCTGGACAACCTCGGGAAAACCGCCGGTGATCAGTAGTGCGTCCATTGCGTCGCCGGCCGGCAGCCCGGTGATGGACTGGACGTCGGCCAGGTGCAGTGGCCGGACGATCATTGTTGCCGCCCGTCCGAAGAACGGGCGGCCGTAGTGCCCCAGCGCCTCCATGACGGACATGTCACTGCCCACGAGGAGGAGCAGGACGGGCTTCGCGGACAGGTGGCGGTCCCACACCGTCTGCAACGCGCCCTCGAACTCACGGTCCTGCTCGACCAGCCATGGCACCTCGTCGATCACCGCGATGCTGGGTGTGGCGTCGGGGACGGCGACGGCGAGAGCGCGCAGGGCGTGGTTCCAGTCGGCCGTGCCCATGCCCGCGGCGAGTTCCGCGCCGGGCAGGGCGGACTGGGCCAGTGTCTCGGTGAAGTCGGTCCGTTCCGCGATGGGATTGCGGCCCCGCGTCGCCTGGAAGATCACATACGGTACGCCCGAACGATCGCAGAACTCCTGGGCCAGCCGGGACTTCCCCACTCGGCGCCGGCCAGTCATGATCAGTGCGCGTCCGCGGGTGCCGCCCTGGCCGGTTGCCACCTGCCGGAGCTGGCCGTCCAGGAGATCGATGTCGGACGTCCTGCCGCTGAATTCCACGGTGCTGCTCCCCGCTCAACATAGATCGCTT
>NZ_CAKJTP010000071.1:0-9960 GCF_917627335.1 Protofrankia sp. CiT1
GCAGACCCTGGACGAACTTCCGGCGGCGACCACTAAGTCGGCGCACCGCGTCCGCGGCGCCTCTACTGTGTACCGATGCTCGCCGTTGCCGCTGTATCCCAGAGCTCAGCCGACCCGTTGGCCGGGCTGGCCGTGGGCGAGCGCCCGGAACCGTCCGTCCCGGACGGCTGGACCACGGTGGCTGTCCGGGCCGCGGCGCTCAACCATCACGACCTGTTCAGCCTGCGTGGCGTAGGGCTGCCCGCGGACAGGCTGCCGATGATTCTGGGCTGTGACGCGGCCGGAGTGAGCGCGGACGGTGAAGACGTGATCGTCCACGCGGTCGTCGGTGACCCGGCCGCGGGCGGTGGCGACGAGACGCTTGACCCGCGGCGTTCGCTTCTCTCGGAGCTGTATCCGGGGACCCTGGCCGAGGTCGTGGCGGTGCCGCGGCGCAACCTCGTGCCCAAGCCGGCGTCGCTGTCGTTTGCGGAGGCCGCCTGCCTGCCGACCGCCTGGCTGACCGCTTACCGCATGATCGTCAACCGGGCCGGGCTGCCGTCTGCCGGCGGTGGCACCCTGCTGGTGCAGGGCGCGGGTGGTGGCGTGTCCACCGCCGCGATTATGATCGGGAAGGCTGCCGGTCATACCGTTTTCGTCACTTCGCGAGACGCGTCCAAACGCGCGCAGGCGATGAAGCTGGGTGCGGACGAGGTCTTCGAAGCCGGGGCGCGACTGCCGGTCAAGATGGATGCGGTCATCGAAACCGTTGGCGCGGCGACCTGGGAGCACTCGGTGCGGGCACTGCGACCGGGCGGCCGCATCGTCTGTGCCGGCGCGACGAGCGGCGCGAACCCGCCGGCCGAGCTGAACAGGATCTTCTTCCTGCAGCTGTCGGTGATCGGCTCTACCATGGGCACCCGCGACGAGCTGGCCGATCTCGCGACCTTGGTCGACCGGGCCGGGCTACGGCCACCTATAGCCGATGTCCGTCCGTTGGCGGACGCCCGCGCGTCGTTCGTGAAGCTGGTCCGCGGCGAGGTGTTCGGCAAACTCGTCCTGACCGTTTCCCCCCGGTAGCGCCTTCGGCACGTCTCGAGTGTCTCCAGCTCCCCGAAGCCAGGTATACGGCGTGTTTCGGGAACCGTCGTTCGATCAGGGAGCCGTCCAGGTGGCTGCTGGCACGGCCGCGGGCCACACCGATACCGGATGAGCTGTATCGGTGTGGCCCCGAGAACGCGGCCAAGCGTCGACCACTAAGGGTCGACCACTAAGGGTCGGCAGGTGTCCTGTTGCGGGCATCAACGATTCGTCGTCAGCCGCATCTATTCTGTCATCATGATGGGCTGCCGCTGTAGGCGGGCGGCGGCGTACCGCAATGCTGTGGATCGTTCGGGTACCCGCGTCATACAGTTCGGGCATCGACACACGAACCCCGCTGGCGCCATCCCCCGGATCCCCGCCGGGCTCGCGTTGGCTGGTCGCCTGCGATCTCGACCAGACGTTGGTCTACAGCCGGAGGTCTTTCCGCCTAGCGCCGGGCGGCGGTGAACCCGCTCTGGTGACCGTCGAGCATATTGACGGTCAGCCGGCCGCCTTCTGCACCGTCCGTGCGGCCAAACTGATCGCGTGGCTGGCCGCCGCGGCCACTCTCGTCCCGGTCACCACGCGCACCCGAGCGCAGTATGAAAGAATCGATCTTGGTGTGCGCCCCAAGTTCGCGATCACGACAAACGGTGGGCAGCTGCTGGTGGACGGCTGCCCCGATGAGGACTGGGCAGCCCTGGTCCGCGCCCGGATCGACACGCAGGCCGGCCCGCTCGCCGACGTCCAGGCCGTGGCCGAGCGTCTTGCCGCCGACGGTTGGGTCCGGGTCAGCCGGGTCGCCGAGGGCCTGTTCGTGTACCTCGTCGCCCATGAACGTGGCGCTGTCCCCGATCTCCGCGGGGTCGCGGCGGACCTTGCCGCCGACGGGTGGAGGCTGTCTGTCCAGGGGCGCAAGGTCTATCTGCTGCCAGCTGTCCTGACCAAGGAGGCGGCGCTCGTCGAGGTGATGCGCCGGGCCGGCGCCGCCGCCCTGGCCGCGGCTGGGGACTCGCTGCTTGACCGCGGGATGCTCGCTGCCGCGGAGCTCGCTGTCCGTCCCGCCCATGGCGAACTTCACGAAAGCGGCTGGACCTGGCCGAATCTGCGGATCACCGCCGCGGCGGGCCTGCTGGGCGGGCAGGAGCTGCTGGAAATTCTCGCCACCGCTCTCCTGCCGGGCGCCGGAGACCTCGCGACGGATTGACGCGTTCGAGTTCTGCCCTTTCGCTCCGTTACCGACTGGCCTTATTTTCGCACTTTTTGCACCTTTTATCGGTATTTGACCACACTATGTAGCCATGATGGCTGGCTGAATTCGGGTACAGTACGGTACTGTTTTGGAAAACATCGAACGCTGGGGGCCTGATGACGTGATGCTCTCCTTGCCGCCGTGCGGCTCCGCGCGGGGCCGGCCACGCGACGACGCGCGGGAACAGGCCATCCTCGACGCCGCGCTCGCGCTGCTGGTCGAGGTCGGTTACGAGCGGATGAGCATGGTCGCCGTCGCGGCCAGGGCCCGCGCGAGCAAGGCGACGATCTACCGGCGCTGGGCCAACAAGGACGAACTGGTCGTCGACGCCATTCGCAGGCGGAGCGCGGGCGACGACATAATCCCCGCCGACACCGGTTGTCTTCGTGGCGACCTCATGGACACCATCCGCCAACTGGTCGACCACGTGTCCCGGCAGGATGCCGCACTGATCGCCGGAGTGCTGCTGGCCATGCGGCAGTCTCCCGACCTCGCGGCGGCGCTGCGAGCCCAGACGATCGAAGAGAAGCGCTGGGTCGGCGATCTCATCGTGAAGCGCGCGCTGGGCAGGGGTGAGCTGCGCTCGCCCGTGGCCGCCGATGTCTTCCGTGAGTTGGCGCCCGCACTGCTCTTTTTCCGGCTGCTTTTCACCGGTGAGGTTCTTGACGATTCGTTTATCGAACATATGGTCGATGATGTGCTGCTGCCACTGATGGCCCTCAGCGACCACTGAGAGCGCCCGGCAACAGGGGTGTGGATCAAGGAGTGGGGCTGGGGTGCGTGCATCGCGAGGCGGCGGAGGGAGCCACTGGAGGTGTTGGGTGGCGACTGACGAGCCGCGGGGTGCCCGTCCATCGCGCGGCGATGGACGGGCAGCGATGACGCGAGGTGCGCGCCCTGGCCCCGCGACGCCGCGTCCCCTATTGCCGGCCGCTCTTATTCTTGGGCGCTCTTACTGACACCGGATTCCCTGACGCCGCGTCCGGCATCGCGCCAACTGGCGCCCGAATTGCCCGCTTATTTACTTTTTGGCAGTCGAGGAGTATCGGTGACGACGACTACTGAACGTCTATCTGAGTACAGCGGAACGGAACCCGGGAGCGCTCCCGACCCCCGTCGCTGGCTTGCCCTCGGCATCATCGCCGTGGCTCAGCTGATGGTCGTGCTCGACGCGTCCATTGTGAACATCGCAATGCCCAAGGCCCAGTCTGATCTGCACATCTCCACGGCGGACAGGCAGTGGATCGTTACTGCCTACACGTTGGCGTTCGGCGGCCTGCTGCTCCTCGGCGGCCGTGTCGCCGACTTCGCCGGCCGCAAGCGCGCCCTTATCATCGGTCTGCTCGGCTTCGCGCTGGCATCCGCGCTCGGCGGTATCGCGCCGAACGCCGGGCTCCTGTTTGCCGCCCGTGCGTTGCAGGGAGTTTTCGGAGCCCTTCTCGCGCCGGCCGCGCTTTCGCTGATCACCGTTACGTTCACCGAGACCAGGGAGCGGGCCCGCGCCTTCGGCGTTTATGGCGCGATCGCCGGTGGCGGCGCCGCGCTCGGGCTCATCCTCGGTGGCCTTCTCACCGAATTCGTGTCCTGGCGGTGGTGCCTGCTGGTCAATGTGCCGATCGCGTTGGTCACCGCTGCGGCGGCTGTTCCCATCGTGCGGGAGAGCAAGGCGGAGGGTAAGGCCCACTACGATATTCCCGGGGCGATAACCGTCAGCGCCGGGCTGGTCAGCCTGGTCTACGGCTTCACCAAGGCGGCACAGGACGGCTGGGGCGCGGCGGTCACGCTCGTGTTTCTCGGGGCCGCCGCCGTACTGCTGGTCGTGTTCGTCCTCATCGAGACCCGCAGCGCCGCGCCGCTGCTTCCGCTGCGGGTGCCCCTGGAACGCAACCGAGGCGCGTCCTTCCTGTCGTCCCTGCTCATCGGTGGTGGCCTGTTCGCCATGTTCCTTTTTCTCACCTTCTACTTCCAGGTGAGTCTCGGGTACAGCGCGCTGCGGGCCGGGTTCGCCTTTCTGCCGTTCAGTGGAGGTATCATCGTCTCTGCCGGGCTTGTCAGCCAGCTCCTGCCGCGTACCGGGCCCAAGATCCCGATGGTTGCCGGAACCGTGCTGAGCGCGTCCGGTTTGCTTCTGCTGACCCAGATCGGGCTCGACACCAGCTATGTGAGCCATGTTCTGCCCGAGGAGCTGCTCATCAGCGTCGGCCTCGGGCTGGTGTTCGTGCCGATGTCGAGCCTTGCGCTCGTCGGCGTCGAGCCTCACGATGCGGGTGTCGCCAGCGCTCTGGTCAACGCCACCCAACAGATCGGCGGTTCGTTGGGCACGGCGCTGCTGAACACGGTGTTTGCCACGGCGGTGGCGGACTACCTCGTCAGCCACGGCACCAGTCCGCGCGGCGTGGCCCAGGCGCAGATCTCCGGATACACAACGGCGTTCAGCTGGGGCGCGGCGATGATTCTGCTCGCGTTGACGGTGATCGTCGTTCTCGTCCGGGCGGGGAAAGCCGATGTGCCGGCGGATGCGGTTGCCGTGCACGCAGGGTAAGGAAACCGGAGATCCCAGGGGAAACCGGTGGCGGGCGGAGCGGGACCGGGCCTACCGCCGCTGGATTCCTGTGAGTTGTCGGGGCTTCGTGGTACACCCGGATGCGGACGAGCCAGCCACCGGACGCAGGAGGACCCATGACCAGCACCGCGGACGGCACCGCTGCGATCGGCGCCGGCCAGGACGAGACCGGCTCCGCCGGTGGGCGCCTGGAGCATGAGCTTGAGCGGATGCTCCTGGTTGACCGGTTCGATCCGCCAGCCGGTTTCGTTCCTCGCCAGCCCGGTACGGCTGACAGCGACGCGGCCGCCGTCGATCCGGTTGCCTTCTGGGCGGACAAAGCCCGCACCCTGGTGACATGGGACATCCCGTTCACAACGGTGCTCGACGACCGGAACCCGCCTTTCTACCGCTGGTTCGCGGATGGTCGTCTCAACGTCTCGGCGAACTGCCTGGATCGGCACGTGGCCGCGGGCCGGGGCGGGAAGGTCGCCTTTCACTGGGTTGGCGAGGAAGGCGAGCGACGCACGCTGACCTACGCCGGCCTGCTGGCCGACACCCAGCGGCTGGCCAACGGGTTGAAGAGCCTCGGGGTCGGTAAGGGTGACGTCGTCGGGATCTTCCTGCCGATGATTCCCGAAGTCGTGGTGGCGATGCTGGCCTGCGCCCGGATCGGCGCCGTTCACAACGTGGTGTTCGGTGGTTTCGCTCCGGCCGCGGTGCGCGAGCGGATGGAGGTCTCCGAGGCAAAGGTTTTGATCACTGTGGACGGCGCCCGCCGTAAAGGCCGGACGGCCGCGGTCAAGGAGGCGGTGGACGCCGAGTTCGGTGGCGTGCAGACCCTGGAGCACATCGTCGTGGTCCGCTCGACCGGCACGCCCGCGCCGATGCTCACCGGCCGGGATGTCTGGTACGACGAACTGTGCGAGCGGGCCGACCCGGTGTGCCCGGCCGAGCCGATGGATGCCGAGCATCCGTTGTTCATTCTCTACAGCTCCGGGTCCACGGCCAAGCCCAAGGGCATCCTGCACACCACCGGGGGGTACCTGACCGGGGCGACCTACACCCACCGGCTCGTCTTCGACCTTGACGTGTCCTCGGACGTCTACTGGTGCTCGGCCGACGTCGGCTGGGTCACCGGGCACTCCTACATCGTCTACGGGCCGTTGTCCAACGGCGCGACCAGCGTGATGTTCGAGGGCGCTCCCGATTATCCCGACCGGGATATCTGGTGGAAGATCATCGAAGAATTCAAGGTCACGATTTTTTACACCGCGCCGACCGCGATCCGTACCTGTGTCAAGTGGGGCGCCGACTACCCGGCCAGGCATGATCTGTCGTCGCTGCGGCTCCTTGGCACGGTGGGCGAGCCGATCAACCCGAAGGCCTGGCTGTGGTACCACAAGGTGATCGGCGGCGGTCGTTGCCCCATCGTCGACACCTGGTGGCAGACCGAGACTGGCGCGATCATGATTTCTCCGCTGCCGGGTGTGACGTCGACCAAGCCGGGCTCGGCCACAACCGCACTGCCGGGGATCTCACCGGCGCTGCTGTCCGAGGACGGCGAGCCGATCACTGAGGGGACCGGCATTCTAGTGATCACCAAGCCGTGGCCGTCGATGCTGCGGACCCTCTACCGGGACGACGAACGGTTCGTGCAGACCTATTTTTCACGATTCGGCCCGACAGTCTATGTGGTCGGTGACGCGGCTCGGCTGGATGCCGACGGATATTTCTGGATCATCGGCCGGATCGATGATGTGATCAATGTGTCGGGCCACCGGCTGTCGACCGCGGAGGTCGAGTCCGCGATCGTCGCCCACGAGGCGGTGGCGGAGGCCGCGGTCGTCGCCCAGCCTGATGATCAGACTGGTCAGTCCATTGTGGCTTTCGTCACATTGACCGGGGGTCGTGTCGGTGATGACGAGACGATAGCCGAAATTCGTGACCATGTGGCCGCGCGCATCGGGAAACTGGCTCGCCCCAGGCGGGTGATCTGGGCCGATGATCTCCCCAAGACGCGATCGGGGAAGATCATGAGGCGACTGCTGCGGGACATCGCCGAGGGGCGCGAGCTCGGTGACGTCACGACCCTGCGTGATCCAACCGTAATGGGGGTTTTGTCCGCCAAGGTCGCCGCGGCCGGCTCGGACGAGTGATGGGTTGATCGGAGAACTGGGGGCACAAGACGCCAGCGGTGTCTCAGCGGTCGCCGCCGGAGGTCGGGGTTCCTGCCGGATCGGCGAAGCCGATCCGGCAGGTCCGTCGGGGTATGTCGGATGCCAGGCGGATGCCAGGCGGATGCGTCGCGAGGCGGCCCAGGCCCCGGTAGCGGTGTTCTACCGGCGCCGACGACAACGACGCGAGGCGCCGGCTGGCGCCGGCAGGCCCTGGGCGAACTCCCGGCGGCGACCACTAAGCTCACAACTTCGTGAGAGCCCTTCGACGCTTCACCGTCCGTGCCCAGCTCCCTGAGCAGCTTTTCCCGCTCGGTGAGCTTGTGCTGAACCTCCGCTGGTCGTGGCACCCGGAGACACTTGATCTCTTTGAGTCCGTCGATCCCGAACTGTGGCGCTCCTGTAAGGGAGATCCGGTCCGGCTGCTCGGCGAGGTCGACCACGAGCGCCTTGAGACCCTGGCGACTGATCGCCGGTTTATCCGCCGTCTCAGCAACGCAGCCGAAGACCTACAGGAATATCTGACCGCGCCACGCTGGTACCAGGCGCTGTCCGCGGCACCCAAGGCGATCGCCTACTTCTCGCCGGAGTTCGGGATCACCGAGGTGCTGCCCCAGTACTCCGGCGGCCTGGGAATTCTCGCTGGAGATCATCTTAAGACCGCCAGCGATCTCGGCGTGCCGATCGTCGGGGTCGGCCTGCTCTACCGGGCGGGCTATTTCGTGCAGTCGCTGTCCCGGGATGGCTGGCAGCAGGAACGCTATCCCGGCATCGACCCGCACGGCCTGCCGCTGACCCAGCTCATCGATGCCTCGGGTACTCCGGTCAAGATCGCGATCGGGCTTCCCGAAGGCCGCACCCTGCATGCGCAGATCTGGAAGGCGCAGGTCGGGCGGGTGCCGCTGCTGCTGCTCGACTCGGATGTCGAGGACAACCAGCCGGCCGAGCGGGGTGTTACCGACCGGCTCTACGGTGGTGGCACCGACCATCGCCTGTTGCAGGAGATGCTGCTGGGCATCGGTGGGGTCCGCGCGCTGCGCGCGTACTCGGCGGTTTCCGGCGCGTCAGCGCCGGAGGTTTTTCACACCAACGAAGGCCACGCGGGCTTTCTCGGCCTGGAGCGTATCCGTGAGCTGACCGAGAGCGGCCTGAGCTTCGACGAGGCGTTGGAGGCGGCCCGCGCTGGGACGCTGTTCACGACCCACACTCCGGTGCCCGCGGGTATCGACCGGTTTCCCAAGGATCTGGTGGCCCGTCACTTCGGTGGGGATAACGCCTGGCCGGGCGTGCCCGTCGACCGCGTGCTGGATCTCGGCGCCGAGTCCGACCCGAACGTGTTCAACATGGCTCATATGGGCCTTCGGCTGGCTCAGCGCTCCAACGGCGTCAGCAAGCTCCACGGGATCGTCAGCCGGGAGATGTTCGCGGGCCTGTGGCCGGGGTTCGACCCGGCTGAGGTTGCCATCGGTTCGGTCACGAATGGCGTGCATGCGGCCACCTGGGTGTCGCGCAGTGTGATCGAATTGGCTGACCGGGAGCTGGGACCATCTCCCCTTGAGGGCGCCGGGGAGGGGTTTTCGAAGATCGCCCGGGTGTCGGACGACGCGGTCTGGTCGATGCGCAGGGAACTGCGTGAGCGGCTTGTGGCCGAGGTCCGCCGCCGGCTGCGGGCGTCGTGGCTCCAGCGCGGCGCCGCGCCCGGCGAGCTCGACTGGGTCGACGGCGTGTTCGACCCGGCTGTCCTGACGATCGGGTTCGCCCGCCGGGTCCCGTCCTACAAGCGGCTTACCCTGATGCTGCGGGACCGGGAGCGGCTCACCCGGCTGCTGCTCCACCCGCAGCGCCCGATCCAGATGGTCATCGCGGGCAAGGCGCATCCGGCCGACGACGGCGGCAAGCAGCTCGTCCAGCAGATCGTGCAGTTCGCGGACACACCCGAGGTCCGCCATCGCATCGTCTTCCTGCCTGACTATGACATCGGGATGGCGCGTTTCCTCTACGCCGGTTCGGACGTGTGGCTGAACAACCCGCTGCGCCCGCTGGAGGCGTGCGGGACGTCGGGGATGAAGGCCGCGCTCAACGGCTGTCTCAACCTGTCCATCCGGGATGGCTGGTGGGACGAGATGTTCGACGGGCAGAACGGCTGGGCGATCCCCACCGCGGACGGTGTCGAGGATCCCGAGCGCCGTGACGACCTCGAGTCGGTCGCCTTGTACGAACTGCTGGAGAACACGGTCGCCGCGCGCTTCTACGACGTCACCAGCGCGGGCGCGCCTCCCCGGCAGTGGACATCGATGGTCAAGCACACCCTGTCCACCCTCGGCCCGCAGGTGCTCGCCACCCGGATGGTGCGGGAGTACGTCGAGCGGTACTACATCCCCGCCGCGGCCTCGGCGCGGGTGGCCGCGGCCGACGGACTGGCCGGGGCCCGTGGTCTCGCGGGCTGGAAGGGGCGGGTCCGCCAGGCGTGGCCGGCTGTGCGGGTGGTCAACGTCGACTCGGCCGGGCTCGGTGACACCCCTCAGGTCGGTCAGTCGTTGGTGGTCCGGGCAACGGTCGAGCTCGGTGGCCTGGACCTCGCGGATGTGGAGGTCCAGGCCACCTACGGCCGTATCGATGAGGCCGACCGGCTGCTCGGCCCGACTACCGTGGCGCTGGCCCACCTGGGTACCGGCGAGGGCGGTGGGCAGCGTTTCGAGGGCACCATCCCGCTGCGGCGGACGGGCGCCTTCGGCTACACCGTCCGGGTGCTCCCACGGCATCCGCAGCTCGCCTCACCGGCCGAGCTCGGGCTCGTCGCCAACCCGGACTGACCGCATCCGGGCCTGACCGCGCACCCACGGTCACCGTGCCGGCATCGGGTGGGGGCTGGCCGCGCTCCGCCAGTCCCCACCCGGCACCGCCGACCTCGCCGCCACCCGGCCGCC
>NZ_CAKJTP010000071.1:10430-12952 GCF_917627335.1 Protofrankia sp. CiT1
ATTGTGTGAAAATCGGTGTTTTTAGCGCGTTTGGTGTTGGTCGGTGACGCGGAGCAGCACGACGGTGCGGCCGGTGACCTGCACTTCCTGGCCGGCATGCATGACCCGGCGCTGGCCGTCGAGCGTGCCGGGGAACCCGGCGAGGTCCTCGGCTGAGGTGTCCAGCAGCAGTTCGTAGGTGCGGGCCCATGGCTCACCCGGCAGCACGACAGTCACCTCGCCCGGGTCCGGACGCAGGATGAGCAGGAAACTGTCGCCGGTAACCGGAGCACCGTCCGAGGTGCGCCAGGGCAGCGCTCGCCCGGACAGGTGGGCCACGACCGTGTGGACGAGCGGTGAGTTCCAGTCCGTATCCAGCATGATTGCCCCGTCGGCCCGAAACCAGGTGATGTCCGCGAGCGCTCCGACGCTGGACGGGCCGCCGTGGAAGAACGCCTGCCGGCGCAGGGTCCGCGATGTCCGCCGCAGGGCCACCAGGCCGCTGACGAGCGGCAGCAGCATCGGGTCGTCCCCAGCGGGGTCGGCTGCGGGAGCCGGGCCGCGCGCGGGCGATTCATCCGCTGGCGCGCCGTGCGGCCAGCGCATCCAGGAGATCGCGTTGTCCTGGCAGTAGGCGTTGTTGTTGCCGCCCTGCGAGCGGCCGAATTCGTCGCCGGCGAGCAGCATGGGCACGCCCGCCGACAGCAACAGCGTCGCGAGCAGCGCGCGGCGGGTGCGGCGCCGGTGGGACAACACGTCCGGACAGTCGGTCGGGCCCTCCACACCGCAGTTCGTCGAGTTGTTGTGAGCGTCGCCGTCGTGGTTCCCCTCGCCATTGGCCTCGTTGTGTTTGTCGGCGTAGGAGACGAGGTCGGCGAGGGTGAAGCCGTCATGCGCGGTCACGAAGTTCACCGAGGCCCACGGCCGCCGGCCCGAATGCTGGTACAGGTCGCTCGACCCGGTGATCCGGTAGCCGAGGTCGGCCACGCCGGAGGCATGCTGGGTCCAGACCGCGCGGACGGTGTCACGGTAGCGGCCGTTCCATTCCGCCCAGGGCGCGGGAAACGCGCCGACCTGGTAGCCGCCCCAGCCGACGTCCCATGGCTCGGCAATGATCTTTACGGTTGCCAGTACCGGGTCGGCGTGGATGGCGGTCAGCAGCGGCGCGGCCGGGTCGAAGCTGTCGGGGTTGCGGGCGAGCGCGGTCGCCAGGTCGAATCGGTACCCGTCCACGCCCATCTCGGTGATCCAGTAGCGCAACGAGTCCATGATCAATTTGATCACGTGCGGGGATGAGGTGTTCAGGGTGTTGCCGCACCCGGTCACATCCCGGTACCGGCGTGGGTCGCTCGGTTCCACCCGGTAGTAGGTGGCGTTGTCCAGCCCGCGCAGCGACAGCGTCGGCCCGCGTTCGCTGCCTTCGGCGGTGTGGTTGAAGACCACGTCGAGAATGACCTCGATACCGGCCGCGTGCAGCTCGCGGACCATGGAACGGAACTCGGCCACCGGGTTGTCCGTGGCGGCGTAGCCGGGATGCGGGGCGAAGAAGCCCACGGTGTTGTAGCCCCAGTAGTTGGTCAGGCCACGTCGGGTCAGCGTCGGTTCGGAGAGGTTCGCGTGCACCGGGAGCAGCTCGACCGCGGTGACACCAAGGGTGCGCAGGTGGTCGATGACCGCCGGGTGCGCCAGCCCCGCGTAGGTGCCGCGATGGCCGGCTGGGACATCCGGGTGGCGCTGGGTGAACCCCTTCACGTGCAGCTCGTAGAGGATTGTGTCGAGCCAGGGCGTGCCCGGCCGGTTGGCGGCGGGGTCCGCGCCGGCCGGCCGGTCGTCGACGACCACGCAGCGCGGGACGAAGGGCGCGGAGTCCCGCCCGTCCGAACTCACCGAGTACGGGTCGGTCTCGTCGAAGCCGGAGATCGCCGCGTGCGGGACAAGACCACCGGTCAGTAGCCGGGCGTAGGGATCGACGAGAAGCTTCGCCGGGTTGTAGCGCAGGCCGCGGTCAGGGGCGTACGGGCCGTGTGCCCGCAGGCCGTAGCGCTGGCCCGGCCCTACCCCCGGCAGGTAACCGTGCCAGACCCCCCCGTCGCGTTCGGGCAGTTGATAGCGGTGCTCATTGTCCTGGGCGTCGAACAGGCAGATCTCAACCGCGTCCGCGTTGGGGGCGGCTACCGCGACGTTCACACCGGATCCGTCCCAGCGCACGCCGAGCGGTTCGGGCGATCCGGGCCGGGCGCGGTCGGGAAAATCGACGATGCCGCAGGTCGGGGACGGTGTCGTCACGTTCGCCACGGTAGCTGTCGAATGATTCAGGCGCTCGTGGGAAGAGAGCGCATGGGCTGCTGGCCACACGGCGGGATCGCCGTCAGCGGGCAATCTGGATAATCCTTCCAATCATCACGTATCCGTGACGATTGGACGGCCAGGGGTCGCGGCGTGTTTCGGGAGCCGCCATTCGATCAGAGAGCCGCCTCCAGGTGGCTGCTGGCACGGCCGCGGGCCACATCGATACCGGGGCCTGCGCCGCCTCGCGCCGCCTC
>NZ_CAKJTP010000071.1:13065-22730 GCF_917627335.1 Protofrankia sp. CiT1
CGCCTGGCCTCCGCCTGGCATCCAGGCATACCCGACAACGTCCGGCGGCGGCTACTAAGAGCGTCCGGCAATAGGGGACGCGGCGTCGCGGGGCCAGGGCACGCACCTCGCCGCATCGCTCCCCGTCCATCGCTGCGCGATGCACGGGTACCCCGGCTCGTCAGTCGCCACCCAACACCAGGGTGGCTCCCTCCTCCGCCTCGCGATGCACGCACCCCAGCCCCGCTCCTTGATCCACACCCCTATTGCCGGACGCTCTAAGGTGCGTCAGAGGTCCCGAAGGCGCGGTAGTGATCCGCGGTGATGCGACAAGGAGGTCGGCTGGTGGCGGTCGTACATTTCGAGGTCGACAACGCAATAGGCACGATCAGGTTGGACCGCCCTCCGATGAACGCTATTGACAGCCAGCTCACCAGCGAGCTGCGGGCGGCCGCGACGCAGGCCGCGGCCCGCCCGGACGTCCGGGCCGTCGTGCTCTACGGCGGTCCCAAGGTGTTCGCCGCCGGCGCCGACATCAAAGAAATGGCTCCGATGGGCTACGCGGAGATCCTGGCGTGGGTCGGTGCGCTCACCGGGACCTTCGAGCAGGTGGCCCGCATCCCCAAGCCTGTGGTCGCCGCGGTGACCGGGTACGCCCTCGGTGGTGGGCTGGAGCTGGCTCTGTGCGCTGACTTCCGGGTCTTCGGTGACAACGCCAAGGTCGGGCTGCCTGAGATCCTGCTCGGAGTCATCCCCGGCGCCGGCGGGACGCAACGGCTGCCCCGGCTGATCGGTGCCGCCAGGGCCAAGGACCTGATATTCACCGGGCGTCAGGTGCGCGCTTCCGAAGCGAAGGAGATCGGTCTCGCTGACCGGGTGGTGGCTCCCGACGACGTCTACGCCGAGGCCCTGCGGCTGGCCGGCCGGTTCGTCGAGGGGCCGGCGCTGGCCCTGCGGGCGGCCAAGCGGGCGATCGACGACGGTCTGGACGTTGGGCTGCCCGAAGGGCTACGGCTGGAGACCGCGGTGTTCACCGGGCTGTTCGGGACCGAGGACAAGCGTATCGGCATGGAGTCGTTTGTCGAACGAGGCCCGGGGAAGGCGGACTTCGTCGGCCGCTGACCGCGACTGGTCGCCGAGCGTCGTCCTCCGCTGACCGTCACTGGTTGCTGGTCACTGGTCGCCCGCTGGTTGGGTACGGCCCGCCCGGTGTCGCGCAGGTTACCTTCTCGTGTTCGAGCGTGGGGCTTTCATGGGGCGACGGGGGCGCTCTACTATGTCGCCTGACATCCCGCTTGGGCCGACAATGCGACCTTGGACGGGTGCCACGAGAGGTGGAGGATGGCCGAAGCCGACGAGGTCGTCAGTATCCGGAAGTGGTCGGTGGGTTCCGTTGAAAAGAGCGGACGGATTCGCCTGCCAGGGCTTGATCCGGACGCGTTTCGGCATCCGCTGGACCGGCGGGCCACGCGCACGCTGAAACGTGTTCCCGGGTTTGACCGGGCCGTGGCCAAATACATCGAATGGGGCGTTGAGCGCACCCAGTACGTGGAGAACACCGCGTCCAGCGTGAAGGTGGGTCCTCGCCAGCTCCCGGGGATCTACGCGATCCTCCGTGAGGCGTGCGCGATTCTGGACGTCCCGGAACCTGAGCTCTATATCCGGCGTGGGCCGGTCGATGCCTACACGGCCGGGCACAACCATCCGTATGTCGTGCTTTTCACCGATCTCATCGACATCATGGATGAGGACGAGCTGCTGGCCGTGCTCGGGCACGAAATCGGTCATGTCAAATGTGGCCATGTGCTGTATGGGACCATGGCCCGAATCGTCGGCGGGGCGATGGGCGCGGGGGTCGCCCGCCGGTCGAATGCCATTGCCGGCAACCTTGCGACCTTCGGCCTTGGCGCGGGGCTTTCGGCTTGGTCCCGCAAGGCGGAGTTGACCGCCGACCGGGCGGCGATGCTCGCCGTCCAGGACCCGGATCCATGCGTCCGGATGATGATGAAGCTGGCCGGTGGGGCGACCCGCTGGCTCGACCAGATGAACCCCGCCGCTTTCCTTGAGCAGGCGCGGTTGCTCGACGACATGGCCGAGCGGAGCACGCTGGCCCGGTTCCACCGGATGCGGATCCGGACCAGCGGCTCGCACCCGCTCGCGGTCGAGCGTGCCCGTTACTTTGACGAGTGGCTGCGTGAGGACGAGCCCAGGAAGATCCTTGACGGGATCTACGCGGTGCGGGATGGCAGCCGTGCCTGTCTGAGCTGCGTGAAGCCGGCGCGTCCGACGGAGAGTTTCTGCACGGCCTGCGGTACCGGCCTCGCGGTCTGGACCACCTCCGCCTGATCGTCCGGCTGCCCGATCCCGCTGATCCGCTCGTTACCCGGGCCTCGCAGCTGGCCGAGGCCTGGTCACCCGGAATGGTCACCCGGAAACCCGGAATGGTCGCGGGCCGTCAGCGCAGGGAGAGGTCGACGACGAGGGGCTTGTGGTCGCTGCCGAACGGCGCGCCCACCTGGTAGCGGGTGACGGCGAACCGCGGTGAGGCCAGGACATGGTCGATGCGCAGCAGCGGCGGAGCGAACAGGCCGCTCGCGTTCCAGGTGGGCAGCCAGCCCGCGCCGGCCGCGTCGTGGGCGTCGCGGAGATGATTATCCAGTAGGCGTTGGAAGGGACGGTGGTCACGGGTGGCGTTGAAGTCACCGGCGAGCACGACGGGCATGGCTGTCAGGGCGGTGCTGGCCCGCAGATCGTCCAGTTGCCGGCGCCACCGCGGGGCGTAATCGCCACTGGTCGGTGAGAGCGTGTGGACGGCGAAGAGCCGGAACTGGTGCGTGGCGTCCACCCGCACCGTCATCCGTAGTGACGGCAGATCCGCTACCGATGGCAGCTCCGGGTCGGTCAGCGCGAAGCGGGAGAACACCGCGATCCCGAACGGATCCGGCCGGGCGTGGACCTCCCGGTAGGTGAAGTCCCCCAGCGCCCCAGAGCTCTCGATCGCGGCCAGGGTACGGGGAGTGACCTCTTCCAGCACAAGGATATCGGGCCGTTGGGCGCGGATCTGGGATCCCAGGCTTGCGGCGGTCTTGTTCGTGTACAGCAGGTTGGCAGTCATGATCCGCGCTTGTGCCGCGCCAGCGGGCGCGGTTTCGGGCTTTCCCGGCCAGAGCTCGGGAACGGTCCAGTACAGGTGGGCGACGATGACTAGCAGCGAGGCGATCAGCAGTCGGTTGCGGCGCATCGCGAAGCCGATGGCCAGCGTCATGTAGACGGGCAGGTAGACAACCGGGGTGAAGGCGTTGATCCCGGCGTACGGCCAGCTCAGCGCGTCGTCCAGATGGAGGCTCCGGCCCAGCGCGATGATCGCTAGACTGCCTGTGATCATCCAGGAAAGAATGATCATCAATATCCGTGGGGGGATCACCGCGCTGGATCTGTTTCTTGATCCCGATGTGCGATCGTTTTCTTCGGGATACACGGACAGGCCGGCGCCGGCATCCGAGTGCGGGGTCATGGTCATAGATTGCCGAGGGGAGGCGCGATGCGGGCGGCGGGGTCGCCCACATCGCGATCGGCCAGAGTGCCCGCTAGGCCACCTCCGCGCGGACTTTCGCGCGGCCGATCAGTGGCGCGGAGAGTGTCCGCCACTCCCGGACGGCGACGACATCGTCATGCCGGCCCAATGTGCGGTCAACCTCACGCAGCTTGTCGGTGATCCGAGCGGATTCCAGCTGGCCGGCGAGTTCGACCGCGCGGCTCGCGGCGTCCAGCGCGGCTTCGACGTCAGGGCTGGGCCGGGACAGGTAGGACAGTGCGAGATCGGCTTCGGCGTAGCTGCGGGTCCTGGTCCGGGAAGCGAGCTGCCGGGACCGGGATGCCAGCAGCGAAGGCTCGGCATCCGCGGCCTTGCCGAGCAGCAGGAAGCAGTGGCCCTTGCATTCCGCCACGTCCGTCTCGTCGTAGTGGGCAGCCCATAGCGGGCCATCGCCGGGAGTCGCGCGGCCGAGCTCGCGTTCCATGTCGATCAGCGCCTTGCTGCAGCCGGCCTCGTCGCCCGAACGGCCCAGCGCCCAGGCGTATTTGTCGTGCAGCATTGCCCGGACCGATGGGGACGCCGCGCCGCGGGACCGGTCGATGGCGGCCTTCGCCATGGCCAGGCTCTGGCGGAACTGGCCGAGACGCCCGGCCTGGTCGCTCATGGCGGACAGGATGCGGCTGGCGAGCATGGCGTCCCCGCAGTGTTCCGCAAGGCCAAGCGCCTGGATGTAGTAGCGCTGGGCGAGGGCCTGGTGGTTGGAATCCTGGGCGAGCCAGCCGGTGAACTGAGTCAGTTCAGCGAGTGAGCTGAACAGATCCGGGGTATGGCGGCTGTCGAGCGCGGCCTTGGCCCGGTCGTGCAGGAACGCGACCACCTGCCCGCGAATCTCACCGCTGCCGTAGCGGGCGTCGAGCTTGCGGAAGGTCTCGGTCATATCTCTGATCATTGTCGCGGTCGGCACCGGGACCGTGGCCTGGCTCTTACCGATCATTTCGACGACGCCGGTGAGGCTTGCCAGCACCGGGTCGGCGAAGGCTGTGGCGGCGAAGGCCGCTCCGTCGTGTAACAGGTCTCGTCTGCGCATGTCTCGCCCCGAGAGTCCGGCAACGGTCCGAAGAGTGTCCGTGGGTTTCTCCGCCACGGCGAGCCCGAAGTCGTCGCCGTGATAGTTTTCGCCGCGCCAGCCGAGGTCGGACGGCGCGATGGGGTAGCCCACCAACATCGACATTTCGGCGGCGGCGAGCTCGGCCACCATGGGGTCACGGGGGCGCATTCCGCGACGCCAGTGGCCTACGGTGGTGCGTGCGAGGCCGAGATCAACACGTCGTTGCCGGCGTGCGCGTTCGTTGACCTGCCGGGCGAAACGGGTGTCCGAGACGGATGTTTCGGCGAGTAGCCGCGCGAATAAGTTTTGTTGCGGCTCACGGCCGGTCTGATCGTGATCTTTTGATATATGTTGCCTGCCCATTGGGCCCCCGTAGCTCATTGGGTACTGGTTCGTGGTGAAATTGCCGTCGGATCTGCTGTGAGACACAACGTAGCGGAGCTGTCACAATGGCGGAAGGGGATGTGCAGACGCGCATACGAATGCACGTATTGCCGGTCTGGCGTGCGGGATGGGTCGAGTGCGACCTGGGTCACATCGACGATCATTGAGCGTGTCAAGGACACAGGTGCGACCATGTCAAGAGCAATGAAGACCCATGAATGTGGCTACGGAGGCCCCGAGGCGTGAACATCGTCGTCACCGTCAAGCAGGTTCCGGATACCTGGGCGGAGAAGAAGCTCGATCCCACAACCAGGACGACGGATCGCAAGAGCGTCGACAACGTCATGAACGAAATGGACGAATACGGGGTCGAGGAGGCCCTGAAGATCAAGGAGGCTCATGGCGGTGAGGTGACGGTGGTCACCATGGGTCCCGAGAAGGCCCTGGAAACCGTGCGTAAGGCGCTGTCGATGGGTGCGGACAAGGCTGTCCACATCACCGACGAGGCGTTGGCCGGTTCCGACGCCCTCCAGACGTCCGCCGCGCTCGCGAAGGTTATCGCGACGCTTTCGCCTGATATCGTCATCACCGCCGCCGAGGCGTCCGACGCCCGTGGCGGTGTGCTGGGCGCGCTGCTTGCCGAGCACCTCGGATTCCCGCAGCTGACGCAGGCCCGTAAGGTGACCGTCGACCCCGGTGCCGGCACGGTGCGGATCGAACGGCAGGCCGACAACGGCTACCTTCTCGTGGAAGCCGCGACGCCGGTGGTTGTCGGGGTTGTCGAGAAGATCAACCAGCCGCGTTACCCGTCCTTCAAGGGCATTATGGCGGCCAAGAAGAAGCCGTTGACCACGCTGTCCGTTGCGGACGCGGGGCTGGACCCAGGCACGGTGGGGCTTGCCAACGCCGCGTCGACGGTCCTGGACGCCCAGCCCGCCCCGCCTCGCCAGAGCGGAACGATCGTCAAGGACGAGGGTGATGGCGGCACCAGGGTCGCTGACTTCCTCGCCGCACAGAAGCTGATCTGAGGGGTCTTGTCCGATGGCTGAGGTTCTAGTTCTCGTCGAGCACGCAGACGGCGAGCCGAAAAAAATCACCGCCGAACTGCTGACGCTCGCCCGGTCGTTGGGTGAGGCGTCCGCGGTCTTCCTCGGCGCGCCCGGAACGTACGCGAAAGCCAAGGACTACCTGGCCCAGTACGGCGCGTCCACGGTGTACATCGTCGAGTCCGAAGAGGTCACCGACTACGTTGTGGCCCCAGTGGCTGAGGTCCTGGCCACGTTGGTGACCGGCAAGTCGCCGGCGGCGGTCCTGACCGCCGCCACCCCGGACGCCAGGGAAGCCGCCGCGCGCACAGCGGCCAAGACCGGATCGGGCCTGATCTGGGACGCGGTCGGCCTCACCCCAGACCTGGCCGCCACCCAGGGCATCTTCGGTGGCTCCACGGTCGTCACCTCCACGGTCACCAAGGGGACGCCGGTTTTCGCGGTGCGGCCGAACAGCACCGCGCCCCAGGCCGCCCCGACCACACCGACCGAGGAGAAGGTCGACATCACGATCTCGGACTCCGCCAAGTCGGCGAAGGTCCTCGACCGGGTCGTGGAAGCCAAGTCGGGTCGTCCCGACCTCACCGAGGCGCAGATTGTCGTCTCCGGTGGCCGCGGTCTCGGCGGCGCTGAGCACTTCGCTCTCGTGGAGAAGCTGGCCGACACGCTCGGTGCCGCCGTGGGGGCGTCCCGCGCGGCAACCGACGCCGGCTGGTACCCGCACCAGAACCAGGTCGGCCAGACCGGCAAGACGGTGTCGCCACAGCTCTACATCGCGGTCGGTATCTCCGGCGCGATCCAGCACCGGGCCGGGATGCAGACCTCCAAGACGATCGTAGCGGTCAACAAGGACCCAGAAGCGCCGATCTTCGAGTTCGCCGACTACGGTATGGTGGGCGACCTTTTCAATGTCGTTCCGCAGCTCACCGACGCGATCGAGAAGCGCAAGGCGTAGTCTCCGCTTTCTTGCTCACGGACGTTCCAGTGGCTGGGTGCTCCCAACCAGAAGCACCCAGCCACTGCCAGTTCGGCCGGTCTCACCGGCCGAACTCGCCGAAGACCTTGGTCATGTCCTCAAAGCGTGACCAGGATGCCAGCCGCTGGACCGAGCCATCCGGATCAAGGCGTTCGAGGAGCTGTCGCCGGTGCTCAGAGAGTTGCCACCGCTCCAATTCCCCGTGACCACGCCAGACGTTCCACCATCGGCGTATCGGACAGCAGGCTCAGAAAATGGATGACGTCGAAGAGATTGGATTTTCCGGTACCGTTCTCACCGGCTATACAGGTAAATGCGCCGAGGTTAACCCGTAGCCCCAGCAGGTTTTTGAAGCCGTCAACTTCGAGTCGCGTGAGCATCGGTCCTCCTGACTACAAGCATGCCATCCCCGTGGCCCGTGTCCGCACCGGATACCCTTCGGGTCCCCGGTGCCGCACCCGATGACCGATCGGACCTGCCCTATCCGGTGAAACCGGCGTCCACGGGCACGACGGCCCCGGTCAGCGCTCCGGCGGCGGGCGAGCACAGCCAGGCGACGGCCTCCGCCACCTCAGCGGGGTCGAGAAGGCGCCGTTGGAAGGTATGCCGGGCGAACTCGCCGACCCCGTCCAGGCCGTAGATCCGGGCTGTTTCGGCGAGCATCGCCGTGTCCATCGACCCCGGGCACACGACGTTCGCGGTCACCGCCGTGCCGGCGAGGTCCGCGGCCAGACCGCGAACCAGCCCGATCACGCCGTGCTTGGCCGCCGAATACGCGGCGAGGCGCGCCAACGGACGGGTGCCCGCGGCGGAGGAAATCGCCACGAACCGGCCGGCTGGGGCGGCCAGCAGCGCTGGAACGGCTGCCCGGACCAGATGGAACACGCCGTCGAGGTCGGCGGCCTGCAACAGCCGCCAGGTATCGCTGTCGGTCTCCCATACCGGCGGCCCGCCCGCGATCACCCCGGCAACCGCGACCGCCGCGTCGAGACGGCCGAACCTGCTTCGGGCGATTCCCACCGCGGCATCGAGATCAGCCTGGATCCGGACGTCGGCCCGCACCGCCACCGCGTCCGTGCAGCCCGCCACGACCTTCGCGAGATCATCCCAGGTGGCGTACGGGTAGCCGCCGTGCGTGCGGTCCGCGTGACTGCCGGGGCTGGTCGCGACATCGGTGAGCACCAGCCGGTAGCCACGGTCATCCAAGGCGGCCGCGACCGCCGCGCCCAGACCGCGTGCCGCGCCTGTCACCAGGGCTACCGGGCCGTCCAGCGCCGCCGGAGCGGCTGCCAGCGGGTCCACCCGCATCAGGCACCGTCCTCCTCGCGGGGCTTCTGCCACCGGACAATGGCCGCGACCAGGTCGTCGGTGTAGGCGCGCAGCAGCCGTGCGCCCTCGCCCGGGGATGCGCCGGCCGGGTCGCCCAGGACTCCGCAGGGGCTCAGCGGCCGGACCCCGTGGCGGATCAGCTCGGCGAGCGGCGGCGACGGCCCGGCGGCCGCCCGGTCGAGGCTTACCAGGTCTGGCGCCAGGTGCAGCATCAGGGAGGTCTCGACCCGTCCCGCGTGCAGGTCCGTGTCGGCGAAGGGTACCCCCAGCCTGGTGGCGACAACTGAGCGCGGCGTCCAGGCGAGTACCCGACGTCCTTCGGAACGCAGTAGCGTGATCGCTGCCCGCAGCGCCGAGGCGTTGCCGCCGTGCCCGTTCACGAGCACCACACCGGACGCGGTGGTGTCGGCGGAGCGGGCGAGTTCGATGACCGCCAGCGCGAGCACGTGACTGCCCAGCGACAATGTGCCGGGGAAACCCGCGTGCTCCCCGCTCGCGCCGTAGGCCAGCGCCGGGGCGACGAGGACATCGGGCAGCCGAGCGGCCAGCGCGTCCGCGAGTGCCCGCGCGATCCGCGTGTCAGTCTCCAGCGGCAGGTGCGGACCGTGCTGCTCGGTGCTCCCTAGCGGCACCGCCAGCAGCGGTGACTGGTCGCGAAGCCGCGGCCAGCGGCTCTCACCGAGGTTGTTCATCAGCGTTGCGTGCGCGGGGAGCGGGACCGTCGGCACCGGGATCATCCGCTGGGAGGTACCCCCAGCCGCGCAGCGCGGCATGAATCCGGTCGGCAGCCTCCGGCGGGTCGAGGCGAACGGCGGTCCGTCCGGTGCCGCGGGATTCCCCGGCACCGGTCAGCCTCAGGACGCGGTCGCGTGCCGGCAGGGTCTGGTCCGGCGGCAGCAGCACCTTGGGACGGGGGCGCAGCGGCAGACCGGTCGTGGGCGGCGCCTGCCCCAGCGCCACCCGCAGCACCTCGATCGGCGCGCGCCGGGCCGCGACCACCGCGCGCAGCCCGGCGCGGCGCAGTGTCGCCGTCCCGGGATCCACCGACAGCACAGCTGGCGCCCGCACCCGCAGCCGTTCCCGTCGCCCGCCGTCGAGGCGGCGTTCGGCCTCGATGACCCCGGGCGCGGTCGGGATGAGGGACAGCAGGCCGAGGGCCTGTGCCGCACCGCCGCTCCCACGGCCCGCAGCGCTCCCGAGCTCTTCGCCGGCCTCGGGATCGTGGCCGAGGCCGGCGGCGACCAGCGCTGGTACCGCGCCTGAGCCGCGGCGCGGAGACCACGTCCCCGCCACCACGATGTCCCGGCG
>NZ_CAKJTP010000072.1:0-3276 GCF_917627335.1 Protofrankia sp. CiT1
ACCGCCCGGCCGCCGCCCCGCCACGGCCTCGGAGCTCATGACGCGGTACCAAACCCCGCGTTACCAAACCCCGCATCGCCCGACCCCGGGTCTGCCTGTTCTGTCTGTCGCATGTCCTGAACGATTACGGACATCCGCTTCTCGGTCAAGAACAGATCGCACCGACGGTGACGAGTCAGCCGCGACCTGCTCACCCGGGGCCGAGCGACGTTTCCGCACCGGCGGCGGCCTTTCGTGTTATCGCGGCGGCACGTTGACAGCGCACCCGGCTGTCCGCCAGGGTCGACTCGCGGCCCAGCAAGCGGGATAGTACGGATGATTACGCCTGATGATATCCAAACGTCGGCAACCGCGCGGATGCGGTGGGTCGGCTCCGGTGCCGGTGCCGACTGCGCGCCGGGGGGCTTCGCGCTGGTCAATGACCCGTCCAGGCCGCTGGTGGTGGACTCGTGGCTGATGGATGACGGCCGGGTACGAGCATGGCCGGCGCACCTCGCGCGATTCAGCTCGGCGTGCGCCCGGATGACCGGCCTGCCGGCCGCGCGGTGCGTCGCGTTCATGGTGGCGTCCGTCCGCCAGCTCCCCGCGACGGGCCGCTGGTTCCCGCGCGTCGAACTAGTCATGATCGATGATCGGCCCAGGCTGCAGCTCTGGCCGCGACCCGCCCCCGCCCGCGGCGAAGCGGTGCGGCTCTGGATCTCGCCCACGGCGGATCAGCGTGTCCAGCCCACGGTGAAAGGGGCGGATCTGGGCTATCTCGCGGGACTCCGTCAGGCGGCTGTTCGGGCCGGTGCCGACGAAACGCTGCTCCTCTCCGCCGACGGCCGGGTCCGGGAAGGCACCACAACCAGCGTCCTCTGGTGGCGTGGCAAGACCCTCTGCCTGCCACCGGACACGCCCCACCTCCTCCCGGGAGTCACCCGCGCCGCCATCCTCGGCCTCGCCGCCACCCGTGGTGTCCGTGTCCAGGAAGAGGAGAGCAGGCCGCGGGATCTGGCTGGTCTTGAGGTATGGGCGGTCAATGCCCTGCACGGGATCCGTCCCGTACGAGGCTGGGTCGGCGCGTCGATCGATGCCGGGCCGTCCCGCCGGGAACGCCGGTGGAACACCCTTCTGCGCGATCAGGCGATTCCGCCGAGCGAGTGCGGGACCGCTGCCGAGGCTCCCGTCAACAGGCGATGACCAGCGCCGGCCGCTCCACCAGGATGCCACCAGCCCGATCCCCCGCAACGCGGCTGTGAGCAGCGGACGTCGGCGGACATCGGTCCACGGCATCCGCTGCTCACCCGCGTCAGGTGCCGGGGACCCGGTTGCCGTTCACCGCCGGGTAGGTCCGTCCCTTCCACGCCGCTCCCCGGCCGCGCCAGTGCGCGCGTGCCGAGTCCAGCGTCATCAGTACATACAGGATGGCCACCACAGGCAGAAGCACCGCGTTACGAGCCGACTGGAGATAGTAGCGGATCATGGGGATGTACGTGGCGGTCATCACCGCCCACGCGCCGAGGCCCGCGGCCGCGCTCACGATGGCGGCGGTGCCGCCAGCCCCGGCCGCCAACCCGGCCAGCCCCACCACAGCCGCCAACGGTGGCGCCACGTAGGTCAGCGCGAGGCCCGCGACACTGCCGATGAGCAGTACGGGCGAGTGCCGGAGCTGGGTGTAGGCGCTGCGGGCGACCATCGACCACAGGTCCGCCAGCTGTGGGCACGGCCGGACGCCACGGACGCCGTCCGTGGCCGGGTCGGCGAGTCCCACCCAGATCCGCCCACCGCTGCGTTTGATCGTCCTGGCCAACGAGCAGTCGTCGATGACCGCGCGGGCGATCGAGGCGAGCCCACCGGCATGTTCCAGCGCGCCGCGGCGCAGCAGGATGGCGTGGCCGGCGGCGCCCGCGGTCCGCGTGGCCGGCCTGTTGGTCCGGCGGAACGGGTAAAGCTGCGCGAAGAAGTACACGAACGCGGGGATGAGGAGCCGTTCCCAGCGGGACCGCGCGCGCAGGAACGCCATCAGTGACGTGAGATCAAGCCCGCGGGTGGTGGCATGGTGGACGAGCCGGGCCACCGACTCGGGACCATGAGCGATGTCGGCGTCGGTGAACAGAAGCCATTCGGATTCCGGCGACGAGGCGCGGACGCCCTGCTCCATGGCCCACACCTTGCCCACCCAACCGGCCGGGCGCCCTCCGCCGGTGAGCACCCTCAGCGGGACATGAGCGCCGGCCGACCGGCCGAGCGTCCGGGCTATCTCCCCGGTACCGTCCTCGCTGGCGTCGTCGACAAGGACGACCTGGAGCGGGCCCGGATAGTTCTGACTGAGCAGGGATGGAAGAGTATAGGGGATTATGTCCGCTTCATTGCGGGCAGGAATGATCACAGTCACAGCGGGCCAACCGCCGTTCGGCTCGGCCGCGCCATCCGCTTGGGGGCTGTAGGGATCAAGCCGGGTATCGGTGCGCCAGAACATTCCGTGGCCGCCTGCGAGCACCAGCCAGACGATCAGGGAGCAGACCGCGCACGCCGCCAACATCATCACGATGATCAGCGTCGCAAATCGCGGGACCGATCGCGGGAACCTGGCGAGTGGTGTGTCCAGCCACTCTCCACCGACGACAGTATCGCCAGCGCCGGTGCCAGAGTCCGCGGTCAGGTGATCACACGGTCACGTGTCACGCCCGCGACCACCGGTGGCCCGCCGGCCATGGGACCGTACGGCCACGGCTGACCGCTGTTGGTCATGATTTATCGCGGCTGGCCCGTGCCCAGGCGTCTGGTGGAGCTGGGCCGGTCATCGCGTCGGGGAAGGCACGAGTTCCCGCTCCACGCGCTCGGACACGGCGCGTACCCCGTCGATCCCGGAACGCGGGGAAGGCCGCCCCGGTTCGCCCTGCTGCCGGTCCGCCGGTAAGAACGGTCGGTAACGTCGGTCCGCCCGGTCAACGTCCCCGGTCAATGCCCAGGAGGTATCGGTGTCAGGTTCACAGGACGCGCCACCGGCGCACGAGGCTTCCCCGACGTACGAACGGGCGCGGGCGGAGCTGGAGGAGGTCGTCCACCGGCTGGAGGCCGGCGGCATCACCCTGGAGGAGTCGCTCACGCTGTGGGAACGCGGTGAGGCGCTGACAAGGACGTGCCAGGCCTTCCTCGACGGCGCCCGCGCCCGCCTCGACACGGCCCGGCACACAACCGCACCGGCCAGCGGCGGCCAGTCCGAAGACGCGCAGGCGGACGCCTGACAGCGGCCGCCGTTACCCCGCGGAGCACGCCACCGTCATGGACGGG
>NZ_CAKJTP010000072.1:3604-9209 GCF_917627335.1 Protofrankia sp. CiT1
AGGCCGGTCAGCCCACGTCCCACAACCGCACCGTCCGGTCATCTCCGGCGCTGGCCAGGGTGCGCCCGGTCGGGGCGAACGCCACAGCTTTCACCCAGCCGCTGTGGCCGGTCAGCGGCGCACCGAGCGGGCGGGGAGCGGACCGGTCGGAAACGTCCCACAACCGCACCGTCCGGTCCTCACCGGCGGTGGCTAGGACGCGGCCGTCCCGGGTGAACACGACCGCCCCCACCCGAGCGGTGTGGCCCGTCAGCGGCGGGCCGAGCAGGCGGGGGCTGCGGGCGGCCTGGCCGGACAGCAGGGGGGCGAGCAGGCGGGAGCGGGGGGGTGTGATGTCCCAGAGCCGCACCGTCCGGTCGACGCCGGCGGTAGCCACAGTTCGGCAGTCCGGGGAGAACTCCACCGACCAGACGTCACCGGTATGGCCAGTCAGCGGCGGGCCGAGCAGGCGGGAACTGCGGTCGGAAACGTCCCACAGGCGCACCGTCGCGTCCTTGCCCGCGCTGGCCAGGATGCGGTTGTCCGGGGTAAGCACGACCGACCGCACCGGACCGACGGCGCCGCCGGCCAGGGGCGGGCCGAACGGGCGGGGGGCAAGGCAGTCGGAAACGTCCCACAGGCGCACCGTCGCGTCCTTGCCCGCGCTGGCCAGGATGCGGCCGTCCGGCGAGAACGCCACCGACCACACCCGGTCGGTGTGGCCGGTCAGGGGCCGGCAGAGCAGGCGACGAGTGGTGACGTCCCACAGCCGTACCGTCCGGTCGGCGCCGGTGCTGACCACGATCCCCCCGTCCGGGGAGAACGCGACCGCGTCCACCCGATCGGTGTGGCCCGTCAGCGGTTGGCCGAGCAGGCGGGGTGCGGAGTGCTCGGCGACATCCCACAGCCGCACTGTGTGGTCCGCGCTGCCGCTGGCCAGGACGCGGCCGTCCGGGGAGAACGCCACCGAGATCACCCAACCGGTGTGGCCGGTCAGCCGTTGACCGAGGCTGCGGGGATCGGGAACGGGCGCCTGCTGGCGGGCCGCCGGCTTCTTCGCGGGAGCCGGCACGGCCATCTTCACTGTCGGGGCGGGGGCCGGCTTCCTCGCGGGCGGTGCGGGGGTGATGTCGACCTGGCGGTGCTTCAGCACGGCCGACCCGCAGTCCCACAGCCGTACGGTCCTGTCGTCGCCGGCGCTGGCCAGCGTGCGGCCGTCCGGGGAGAACACCACCGACCACACGGTGTCGGTATGGCCAGTCAGGGGATCGCCGAGCGGACGGGGGGCGGTCCGGTCGGCCACATCCCACAACCGCACCGTCTTGTCGATGCTGCCACTGGCCAGCCTGCGGCCGTCCGGGGAGAACACCACCGACCGCACCTGGTTGGTGTGACCGGTCAGGGGATCGCCGAGCGGACGGGGGACAGCCCGGCCGGTCAGCTTCCACAAACGCACCGTCTTGTCACTACCCGCACTGACCAGAATCCCGCCGTCCGGGGAGAACACCACCGACAGCACCCGGCCGGTGTGACCGGTCAGTGGCTCACCGATCAGACGCGGCATGGACCGGTCACGCACATCCCACAACCGCACCGTCTTGTCGTTGCCGGCGCTGGCCAGCGTGCGGCCGTCCGGGGAGAACACCACCGAGAACACCGAGTCGGTGTGACCGGTCAGCGGCCCACCCAGCGGGCGGGGTGCGGTCCGGTCGGCCACATCCCACAACCGCACGGTCCTGTCGTTGGCAGCGCCGGCAGTGGCCAACGTGCGGCCATCCGGGGAGAAGGCCACCGCAAGGACCGGGTCGGTGTGGCCGGTCAGGGGATCGCCGAGCGCACGGGGGCTGGACGGGTCGGCCACATCCCACAGCCGCACCCTCCGGTCGGCGCTGCCACTGGCCAGGATCGTGCCGTCCGGGGAGAACACCACCGACCGCACCTGGTTGAGATAGCCGGTCAGGGGTTTGCCGAGCGGACGGGGTGCGGTCCGGTCGGCCACATCCCACAACCACACCGTCTTGTCACCGCTGGCGCTGGCCAGAATGTGGCCGTCCGGGGAGAACACCACCGAGAACACGGGGCTGGTGTGGCCGGTCAGCGGTCGGCCGAACGGGCGGGGGCCGGATGCGGAGAAGGACGGCGGGCGAGCAACAGGGATCCTGGCCGGGGCCGACACGACCACCTTCGCCGCTGGTGCGGGGGGCAGCGTCGGGGCCACCGCCAAAGCCGGTGGTGCGGGGACTTTGGTGGGTACAGGGACCGACGCCGGAGCGGGGGTCCTGGCTGGTGGTGCGGGCGTGGTCCCGGTGGGACGGTGATCGAGGGTCTGCGGGGGCAGCGTCGGGTCGAACGGCGACACCCTGGCGGGCAGCTCGTAACCCCACAGCCGCACGGTGTGATCCGCGCCTGCAGTGGCGAGGATGCGGCCGTCCGGGGCGGACACCACCGCGTTCACGATGCTGGTGTGACCGGCCAGCGGCTCACCGAGCGGACGAGGAGCGGACGGATCGGCCACATCCCACAACCACACCGTCTTGTCATCACCGGTACTGACCAGGATGCGACCGGCCGGGGAGAACACCACCGACCGCACCCGGCCGGTGTGACCGGTCAGGGGCTCACCGATCGGACGCGGCATGGACCGGTCACGCACATCCCACAACCGCACCATCCTGTCGCCGCCCGCAGTCGCCAGGATCCCGCTGTCCGGAGCGAAGGCCACCGACCACACCCGACCGGTGTGACCGGTCAACGGCTCACCGATCGGACGCGGCATGGACCGGTCACGCACATCCCACAACCGCACCGCCACCATGCCGTCTCCGGTGGAAGCCAGCAGGTGACCGTCCGGGGAGAACACCACCGCGTCCACCCGGCCGGTAGGAACGGACAGCGGTTTCCCGACCGGGCGGGGAGCGGACGGATCGGCCACATCCCACAACCGCACGGTCCCACCGTTGCCGGCGCTGGCCAGCGTGCGGCCGTCCGGAGAGAACGCCACCGCCCGCACCCGGTCAGCGTGACTGGTCAACGGTTCACCGAGCGGGCGGGGAGCGGACGGGTCGGCCACATCCCACAACCGCACCGTCTTGTCATCACCGGCGCTGACCAGCGTGCGGCCGACCGGGGAGAACACCACCGCCCGTACCGGGCCGGTATGGCCGGTCAGCGGCCCACCCAGCGGACGGGGAGCGGATGGGTCGGCCACATCCCACAACCGCACCGTTGTGTCGTTGCCCGCGCTGGCCAGGACCTTGCCGTCCGAGGAGAACACCACCGAGAACACCGAGCTGATATGGCCGGTCAGCGGTCGGCCGAACGGGTGGGGGCCGGGAGCGGGACTGTCCGACACCCGCCGGACAGGCTGCGACAGGCGGTCGGCAGGCTGCGGTCGGGCGCGCTCCGGCTGCGGCTGCGGCGGCCGGTCGGCAGGCGATGCTCGGTCAGCAGGCAGCGGACGGTCAGCAGGCAGCGGGAGATGGTCGGCGGCCTCGCGGATGTCGTCGTCGAGGCGCAGGCCGATGCCGGAGCGGGCGGTCCAACGCGGGCCGTAGACGGAGCCGGCGGCACGGGCGAGGTCGAGGGCGAAGGCGCGGGCGGACAGCTGGCGGTCGGCCGGGTCCTTGGCGAGTGCCTGCATGACCACATCCGCGACCGGCGTGGGGACCCCGGCGGGCGGTGCGGGGACCGTGTAGAGGTGATGCTGCAGGTGCGCGAGCAGCGGCAGGGCCCGGTCGAACGGGGGTGCCCCGGCGAGCAGCTCGTAGAGGAGCAGACCGAGCGCGTACAGGTCGGTGGCAGGCCCGAGCCGGCCTTCGAGGATCTGTTCGGGTGCCATGTACTGGGCCGTTCCGATGAGCTTGCTCGCGGTGGCCGCCGACCCGTCGAGGATTTTCGCGATCCCGAAGTCCGTCACCTTCACCAGGCCGCCCGTGTCGAACAGGATGTTGTCCGGCTTGATGTCGCGGTGCAACACGTTCTTGGCATGCGCGCAGGACAACGCCTCGGCCACGGCGAGGCCGATCGCGCAGGCACCTTCGGCCGGTATCCCCGCCCGCCGGCTGGTCAGGGTTCCTCCCGCCAGCAACTCCATGACGATCAGGCAGAGGCCGTCGTCCTCGGCATAGTCGTAGATGCGGACGACATGCGGGTGGTCGAAACTGGCGAGCAGCCGCGCCTCCGCGGCGAAACCGGCGGGGGCATCCTCCCGGGACGCGGACAGCACCTTGATCGCGACGTCACGCTCGAGATAGCGGTGCCGGCCTGCCAGCACCTGCCCGAAGCCACCTGAACCCAGGCCTTCGCCCAGCTCGTACGCGGGTAAAGCGGCGGCTACCCGCTCCCGGTCGACAACGAACATGTGCAGGCGGTCAGGCTGACATGGTGGGCGCGGCGGCGCCGGGTGGGACGGGGGTCTGCGGAGCCACGCTCCGCCAGGCGTCGGGAAGTTCGGCGGGGAAGAGCCGGCCGCTGCGGGTGAGGATCACGCCGGGGGCGAGTTCGACCTCGTCGCCGGGATGGAAGCGTCGGTCGACCTGCGGAAGAAGCCGTTCCCAGTCCCCCGGCAGCCCCTGTCTGTCGACGTTACGCATCCGGGTGCCGTAACTGCTGATGTCGCGGACTAGGACCGTTCCCTTCCTGATGGAGACGACAACGTGCTCGCGGCTGACCCTCCCCGCAGCCTCCGAGTCCAGCAGGCTGTACAGCGGGATGCCGGCCGTCTCGGAGTCGGGGTGTCGTCCGACGGTCGTCTCGGAGTCCTCGTCCAGGGTGTAACGGGCCTCGCAGGTGCCGTTGATGACGGCTTTGAGCTGGGCGGCGCCGGGGCGCGGGCCGTCGTCCAGCAGGGGCACTTCATGCTGCTGGCAGGTGGGCACGCCCCGTCGCATACGGGGCGGGAGCACCCGGCCGCCGCTGTGGATGTCGTAGAGCGAACAGCGGGGTTCCGGGCAGCGCCAGGCCCGCGTAAGCACATTGATCAGGGGGGTCCGGTCGAGGCTCAGCAGGCCCTGCTTCTTGAGGGCGGCGAGTTCCTCACGGCGGGAGATCTCGGCCGGCGGGCGAACGCCCATGTCCGTCGGGACCAGTCTGACGGTGCCGCCCGGGGCGGGTACGGGCCGCAGGAACTGCGAGGTGTTCCCCTGGATCCAGTAGTGCTCGGTGCGGTGGGCGTCGTAACGGTCGCTGGTGATGACCGGGATGCGGGTCATGCCCGCGATCTCAAGAATCCGCTCGTCGGCGTCGGGGACCTCCTCGACCAGGCCTTCGTCGACCCAGCGGCGGAGCCGGTCGACGTCCACCGGATCGGTGAACTTCCTGTGGCCGCCCAGCAGGCTGGCGTCGGCGATCAGGTAGAGGCGGACGTCCGGGTCGCCGGTGCGTTTCACCAGTGCCTGCACCACAAGTTCGAGGCGGCGCAGGGACCGCAGGCCCGGCCCCCCGATCGACTGTTCGCGCACGATGTTGGAGAGGTCAACCACGTAATCGGCATGGTTCGCCGAGGTCGCCAGGTTGTTTTCCACAAAGCCCCCCGGCTGGCTGGTGCGTCAGGAGTTATCCGACCGACGGTCAGACAGCCTATCCACCCCAGGCTTCATGATGTGCAATGAGGCTGCGAGAACACTCA
>NZ_CAKJTP010000072.1:9347-13326 GCF_917627335.1 Protofrankia sp. CiT1
GGTCGGTGAGAGAAGCGCCGCTCCGCCCACCGCCGTCGGAGACGATCAGAATGACGTCACCCACCTGACGGGTCAGCGCCAGGTGGCCGGCATCATCCCGCCGCTCCTGCCACGGCGCCCCCGCCAGGTCAACGGTCCCCGTCACCGGCCGGTCCGCCAGGACCCGTTTGACAGCGTCCCTCGCATTGCCCTGATTGAGCTGTGCGTACGTACGGTTACCCGGACGGTCAACGACGTAACCGATGCGCAGCTCGATCACGTCCGCGCGGGACGCGCCAGGCGGCGCTTGCGTCCGGATCGACGTGGCCTTCCAGTAGCCGGGCAGGCCCGTCGGTTCCGCGACGCCGAACGGTGCCACCCGCGCGAAGGCGGCCAGCGGGGCGGCTGTGTCCACAGCGACCACCGAGTCCGCGTCACCCCTCGGCATGAACAGGGTGAACAGCGCCACACCGGCCATCACCACGCCAAGGGACAGCAGCATGTCCCGGATCGTCTCCTGACCGCGTCTTCGTGCCACCCGTCCATCCTGACGTCCCGCCGCGGGCCCGGCCCGACAGGGCGGTCGATCCGCGCGGCAACGCGTGCCAAATCATTACAAAACCGTGATTTGGGAAACGACATGAGCCAGGTAAGGCGAAAGGGCCGATCAAGCCAGCCGCAAAAAACAACAGAAGGCAAATAAACACATAAGAGCGCCCGGCACGCCCCCTCCGCGCGCCGGGCGCTCTCCTCCCGTAAACAGTTCGACGCACAGCGGGCTGCCAGCGTTGCACCAGGAAGAAGCACAATTCTGTCCACCATCCGACACCCACACCCGGTGTCCGGTACCCGATGAACGCACGACAGTTCCAACCGTCCCGAAAACACCCGAAAAACACCGAAACACCGCATATACGAAAATTCCGGACGCTTCGGCGTGGCGGCCACGGCGCTGGCGGGCGGCTGGACGCGCGTGCAACTACCCTCGGATGCGTGGCAGCAGACAGCACTCTTCCTGATCCTCTCGTCGTCCAGGGGCAGGCCCCCGACCGCAACCTGGCCCTCGAGCTCGTCCGGGTTACCGAGGCGGCCGCGCTCGCCGCCGCCCGATGGGTCGGGCGCGGTGACAAGAACGGCGCGGACCAAGCCGCCGTCGATGCCATGCGGCGGCTCGTCGGCACCGTGTCGATGCGCGGGATCGTCGTCATCGGCGAGGGCGAGAAGGACGAAGCCCCGATGCTCTTCAATGGGGAGGACGTTGGCTCGGGCGAAGGCCCCGAATGCGACGTCGCCGTCGACCCGGTGGACGGCACCACCCTCACCGCCAAGGGAATGAACAATGCGATCGCGGTGATGGCCGTCTCCGAGCGTGGATCCATGTACGACGCGAGTGCCTGCTTCTATATGGAAAAGCTGGTCACAGGCCCCGAAGCCGCCGGCATGGTGGACATCACCGCGCCGGTTGAGGAGAACATCCGTGCCGTCGCCAAAGCCAAGGGCGTGCATCCGCGGGATGTGACCGTTATCGTCCTGGAACGCCCACGCCATGCCGAGCTGATCGAACAGATCCGCGCCGCCGGTGCCCGGGTGAAGCTCATCTCCGACGGGGACGTGGCCGGCGCGGTGATGGCCGCGTCCGCCGACACCGGCGCCGACCTGTTGCTGGGCATTGGCGGCACCCCCGAAGGGATCATTGCCGCATGCGCGGTGGCCTGTATCGGCGGCGTCATCCAGGGACGGCTCTGGCCGCGAGATCCCGACGAACAGCGGAAGGTCTTCGATGCCGGTCATGACCCCAAACGTGTCCTCACCACCCGTGAACTCGTGGACAGCGACAACGTCTTCTTCGTCGCCACCGGCATCACAGACGGCGAGCTGCTGGCCGGGGTCCGGTACCGGCCGGGTGGGGCGAACACGTCGTCCCTGGTCATGCGGTCACGCAGTGGGACGGTCCGCCGGGTCGACAGCCAGCACCAGCTGACCAAGCTCCAGGCCTACTCCACGGTGCCGTTCTGAGCGGGGCGAGGACCCTGCGCGGGCTGGCTACGCCGTTGCCGATCCGGGCGGTCACCGGCACGGCCCGCGTGGTCAACGCGGCGGTCGTTCGCCTGGACAGGCCTGGTCCCCATGGGCGCGCCACCGAGGTCGCCACCCTGCCCGCCGCCGCCCGGCGCTTTGTCCGCCATCCCCGCCCACCGGTGCTGCTGGGCACCGTCGGGAGCCTCGTGGCCGTACGCCTCGCCCGCGGCCGATTCGGGCGAGGCGACGCCCTGATCGCGGTGTCGATGATGGCCGCGCAGCCGTTCGTGGAATGGGCGGTGCATCGGGAGATCCTGCATGCCGAGCCGATCAGCCCGATCGGCCGTGTCTTCTACCAGGCCGCCGGCTGGGGGCACGAGCAGCATCACCGTGACCCGACGAATATGGACACGATGTTCGTACGCCCCCAGGAGGTCCTTGCCGGCGGCACGGCCGCCCTCGCCGCAGCCGTTCACGGATCGCCTCAGGCGGCCACCGCGGCGCTGTGCGCGGCCATGGGCCTGCTCGTCTACGACTGGACCCATTTCCTCATCCACAGCGGCTATCAGCCTCGGAGCCGGATGTACCGACGCCTCTGGCGCAACCATCGCCTGCACCACTTCCGCAACGAGCGTTACTGGCTGGGCGTCACATCCAGGATCGGCGACATCGTGCTGGGAACCAACCCGCCCCGCGACATGGTCCCGATCTCGGCCACCGCGACACACGCGCCTACCCGGTGAGCCGCGGCGGAGCCGTCCATATCCGTACCTGATCGACATACATGGTGACTGTCGCCGGCGTCCGGCTGTTCCGGCACGGGATCGCGCCGGTGCAGCCCTTGTCCAGCTGTAGCGCCAGGTGCATCGCCGACGTCGACGGGATCGGGTTGACCGCGCCCGGAATGGCTGGCGTGGTCACTGTCCACTCTGGCACGCCGTTGAGATAGAAGGTGATCGATCGGGGCAGCCACTCGACCGCGATGGTTTGCCACTGAGTGTAATCACCGGGCAGATAGTGCCACTCAACATGGTTGCGTGGACCGTTGTGGACGAAGCTCGACGCGCCCTGGCGGTTGCCGTTAATTGCCTCCAGCAGGTCGATCTCACCGTCGGTGGGCCAGTTGCCCGACGCCGGCCACAGCAGTATCACCCCCGAGTAGCCATCGCCGCGCTCCACCCGGACGCGGGCCTCCCAACGGCCGTACCGCAGGTTCATCTTGTTCGCGATCCCAGCGCCCAGATCCCGGCCAGCGCTGTCGAAGCCCCCGGTGAGGCGCAGTGCGCCACCCGCGACCGTGGCCCGAGCCACCGATCTGGGGAAAGGTTCCGCGTTCGGCTTGTCGTAGACCCACCAGTTTGTGGGGTCAACGTCCTTGCCGTCGAACCGCTCGACGAACAGCGGCGCGCCCCAGGCATCCGCCGAGGCAGAGCGCGAACCGTCACCAACCGTCGGCCCGCGGCCCGTCGGCGCGCTGCTCGCCGGGCCGCTAGCGAGCAGCGCGCCGTCCGTGCACGCCACGGCAGCGCTGGCGACTACCACCGAAACCGCGATCAGTGGCAGAAGAATGCGGAGTCTGGTGTGCATATGGCGACAACCCAACATCCGGGCGGGACAGCCCTGCGCCGACCCGCACAACCGGCTTTCCTGTCTCCACCGACACTAACACGGAGCGTAATTGATTCATCGCGTAGTACACACGTTTCGTGATGACGATAATCAACTCAAGATCGACGATCGCCATCCGGCCGCTGCGGCCCGCTGCCCGCCAGGCTGGCGCACAGCCGTTTTTGTGCTGCCCAGGAGGGTGCTTACCTGATCGAAATGGCGGGCGCGGGGCGTCGGGCGGGCGCTCCCACAGCTCTCGGGAGGGGCGCACGGCAGCAGGCATCAGGTCCGGTCGAACCTGTCATCCCGGGCACCCGCCAGCAACGCGTCCCACTCCGCTGGAATGCAGAAAAAGACCGGACTCGCGTTGCCC
>NZ_CAKJTP010000072.1:14026-22395 GCF_917627335.1 Protofrankia sp. CiT1
GGCGTCACGGACAGCCCGGCCACACCGGCAAAAGCCATTTCCCCGCTACTGGCCACAACCACGGAATACCCGGAAAGAAAGCAGTCCTCCCACCATGGGCAGACCTGGTCGACGGTTTCTGTTCACCGCGACGAAAAGGTTACGGATACGGAGAAATCGTGCTGCTCCCGGCCGGCTGGGGGCCGCTCCACGGGGATGCCGACACAACCGGGGACGCCGACGCAACCGGGGACGCCGAGGCCATCGCCAGCCGCCCGGCAAGAGCCAGCCGCCTGGCCAGGGGCGGCCCTGTATCGACCGGCGCCCTGTCGACGGGCACCGTCGCTGCCGGCACATTCAGCGGAGCAAGGAGGGCAGTCGACGAACCGTCAGCCCTGGCGGAATCGCCATGTCCACAGGAACTGGTGGTAAATACCACGGTCAAAGCCGCGGAACAAGCCAGCAAACAACGGAGCCTGGAACGCACGACCGCCGCCATCCCACCTGTTCGGGCGGCCGACTCCAGTCGTTACCGCACTCTGTTCCCCGCCGCACCATTTCTTGCGCCGACGCCAACGCTAGCAGCAGCTGACAGCGAAGCCGGGGAGAGTTACACGACGTCCGGAAGGACAGCTGCCGGACAGGTGTTCCGGAACCCGTATCGGCTATCCGAAAAAGTATGATCGAACCGTTTTGGCCAGGGACTGGACGGCAAGAATCGATAGATAATTTGGCCGAAATATGACCGGTCAATGATTCTCACGTGACACGTCCGGTCACGAGCCGGTCAGCCTGGGCAGTCATGATCAATTTTATTGTGATCAATGTCGCATATCCACGGACGCAGCCGTCGCCACCCAAGCTCCCGTACGCCGCGACCCGCCGCGCCGCCGGGCGACAGGCTGCCGGGCAACAGGCCGCGGCTCCAGCCCGTCCAGCCGATCTTCGATCACGCGGCCCGGCCAGGCCCTAACCTCCAGAACGGAAGGCAGCCGTCAAACAGGTAACGACCGGTTGGAGCGGGAACACATGAGCGAGCAGGAGTACCGCATTGAGCACGACTCCATGGGCGAGGTGCGGGTACCGGCCACAGCCAGGTGGCGGGCACAGACCCAGCGTGCGGTTGAGAACTTCCCCGTCTCGGGCCAGCGGGTCTCCCCTGCCCACATAGCCGCGCTCGCACAGATCAAGGCTGCCGCGGCCACCGCCAACGCGGCCCTCGGTGTCCTCGACACGGAGACCGCGGCGGCGATCTCCGCAGCGGCCGCGGAGGTCGCCGCCGGGCGCTGGGACGACCACTTCCCGATCGACGTGTTCCAGACCGGCAGCGGGACGTCATCCAACATGAACACCAACGAGGTGCTGGCGACGCTGGCCACCGAGCGGCTGGGCCGGCCGGTGCACCCCAACGACCACGTCAACGCCTCACAGTCGTCCAACGACGTGTTCCCCTCGTCGATCCACGTCGCCGCGACCCAGGCAATCGTCCGCGACCTCGTGCCCGCGCTCGACCATCTGGCCACATCATTGGAACGCAAGAGCATCGAGTTCGCCGAAGTCGTCAAGTCCGGACGCACCCACCTGATGGACGCGACACCGGTGACCCTCGGGCAGGAGTTCGGCGGGTACGCGGCCGCGGTCCGCTACGGCGTGGAGCGCCTGCACAGCGCGTTGCCGCGGATCGGCGAACTGCCGCTGGGCGGCACCGCCGTGGGCACCGGCATCAACACCCCGCCGGGCTTCGCCGCGGCGGTCATCAAGCAGCTGGTCGCATCCACCGGCCTGCCCCTGTCGGAGGCACGCAACCACTTCGAGGCCCAGGCCTCCCGGGATGCCTTGGTCGAGGCCTCCGGCGTACTACGGGTGATCGCGCTGTCCCTCTACAAGATTGCCAACGACCTGCGGTGGGCTTCGTCGGGCCCACGCGCGGGACTCGGGGAGATCCACCTGCCCGACCTCCAGCCGGGCTCCTCGATCATGCCCGGAAAAGTGAACCCGGTCATTCCCGAGGCGGTGTGCCAGGTTGTCGCGCAGGTCGTCGGCAACGACGCGGCCGTGGCCTTCGGTGGCTCCGCGGGCAACTTCGAGCTGAACGTGATGTTGCCCGTCATCGCGCGAAACCTGCTCGAGTCGATCCACATCCTGTCCACCATCACCCGCCTGTTCGCGGACCGCTGCGTCGACGGCATCGTCGCGGACGTCGAGCGCTGCCGGCGGTTCGCCGAGTCCTCACCGTCCATCGTGACGCCGCTCAACCGCTACCTGGGCTATGAAGAGGCCGCCAAGGTCGTCAAGCAGTCCCTGGCCGAGGAAAAGACAATCCGGGAGGTCGTCCTCGAACGTGGCTATGTGGCCGCCGGCACACTCACCGAGGAACAGCTGGACGCCGCGCTGGACGTCCTGTCAATGACTCACCCATAGCTGACTCATCCATAGGTTTCCGCGCGGGACCTTCGCGTACACGGAAAACCACGATCGCGCGCTCCACGGCCCAGTGGGCCCGAAAGCCCCGGGACCAATAGCGACGCCCCGGAGGAGATATGGCCGCACCGGTTTCCGGGCCGAAGCCTTTCTTCCGGACCGGCCTCCCGGACCTCCACACCAGTAAGATCGTAATGGTTGGGAAGATGCCGGGGCTGCTCGCGGCCGAGACCAGCGGGGGCCGTGGAGAACCCCCCAGCAAGTCCCCACGACCCCCGCACCTGGTTCAACGACACGGCTCGACGGAGGTTACGGGCACTCGGAAAATTTTTTCGGCCGCGCCAGCCAGATCCGGTCACCCATGGCCACAGACCGCGTCTATGCCATCACTCAAATCAGGAAGTGCCACCGGCGGCTGCGACGTGCCACCAACGGCTGCGGAGGTGTGCGGAGAAGCGGAGGTAACAACCTGACGATTGAGGCGTCGCGAGCCTTCCGGCCAGATAGCCTCACAGCAATCAATTGTGGGGATTTCACCTGAGGAGGTGACGATGTACGACTACGACCTCCTCGTCATCGGATCAGGTCCAGGCGGGCAGAAAGCGGCTATCGCCGCCGCCAAACTGGACCGTCGGGTGGCGATCGTCGACCGCCGTGACATGGTCGGTGGAGTCTGTATCAATACCGGTACAATTCCTTCGAAAACGCTACGTGAGGCTGTGCTCTACCTCACCGGTATGACCCAACGGGAGATGTACGGGCAGAGCTACCGGCTTAAAGACGACATAACGGTCGGCGACCTGTCCTCACGCACACAGCACGTCATCGGGCGTGAGATCGACGTCATTCGCAGCCAGCTCAGCCGTAACCGGGTCACGCTGCTCATCGGTACGGCAAGCTTCATCGACGCGCATACCATCAGCATCAAGGGCACCGACGAGATCGACGAGCGGCGGGTCCACGCGGAAAAGATCATCATTGCGACCGGAACCCGGCCGGCCCGGCCAGGCACAGTCGACTTCGACGGCCGCACGGTGGTTGACAGCGATCAGATCCTGTCCCTGGACAAGATCCCCGGCTCGATGGTCGTCGTCGGCGCCGGTGTGATCGGTATCGAGTACGCGTCCATGTTCGCGGCGCTCGGTACGAAGGTGACAGTCGTCGAACGCAGGGACCGAATGCTCGACTTCTGCGACGTGGAGATAGTCGAAGCCCTCAAATACCACCTGCGCGACCTTGCCGTCACCTTCAGATTCCGCGAGTCGGTGCTGTCGGTGGGACGCCACAACGGCGGGACGCTGACGTTGCTGGAAAGCGGCAAGAGACTGCCCGCGGACACCGTCATGTACTCGGCCGGTCGCCAGGGGCTCACCACCGCGCTGAACCTCGCCAACGCGGGCCTGAGCGCCGACAACCGTGGTCGGATCAAGGTGGGGTCGGATTTCCGGACCGAGATAGATCACATCTTCGCGGTCGGAGACGTCATCGGCTTCCCCGCCCTGGCCGCGACGTCCATGGAACAGGGCCGGCTCGCCGCCTACGCGGCCTGCGGCGAGGACGTCCACGTGATGCGGCACGACCTGATGCCCATCGGGATCTACACCATCCCCGAGATCTCCTATGTGGGCAGCACCGAGGACGAGCTCACCGAACGGGCTGTGCCCTTCGAGGTGGGAGTCGCCCGCTACCGGGAACTCGCTCGCGGCCAGATCGTCGGCGACTCCTACGGCATGCTGAAACTCCTGGTCAGCTCCGTCGACCGGAAGCTGCTCGGCGTACACGTCTTCGGCACTGGCGCCACCGAGCTCGTCCACATCGGCCAGACGGTGATGGGCTGTGACGGCACGATCGACTACCTGGTCGACGCCGTGTTCAACTATCCGACCCTGGCCGAGTCCTACAAGGTGGCCGCGTTGGACGCGATGAACAAGATGCGCGCCATCGCCCGTTTCAGCGGCTGAGACGACGGGCCACCGCTCGCGCGGGCGAAATCGCGTCCGGGCCGGGTCGCACGTGTTCCTCAACGCAGGCGGCCAGCCGCGCTGACCACGCCTCGGATCGAGGCTCCCCGGGCGCCTCGGGCACCCCGAGCGATACAGATCAGCGGGGGACGCGCGCCCACCCGGATCGGGCGCCGCGGATTCGCAGCTTGTCACCCAGCGTCCCGGGGATTTCCTGAAGGAGCATCCACCGGTGATCTGAGATCTCCTCCGAACGCAGGCGCACGACCTCGTCTGGAACATGTAGCACAAAACGGATGTCATAGTGGATATGTGATGTTTCGTCCCGACCGGGATCCGCCGGGACGACGTACGCATCAATATCCACTGGCCGGGCGGTGTCCGGGATCACGGTGTTCGCGGCGATTCCGGTCTCCTCCGCAAGCTGACGCAGGGCCGTACCGAACAGGGACTGGTCGGTTGCCTCGACATGCCCGCCGGGAAGCAACCAACGGGCCAGGCGCCGGTGGTGGATGTGCAGCACCCGCCAGTCAGCGGTGACCGCGACCGCGCCGCACGTGACATGCCCCGGCATCGTGGTGCGGTCCGTCACCGGCCCCGGCCCGCCCATAGCGGCCAGCACCAGCGGACCCACTGTCTCAAGTTCGCCCGGATTTTCCTCGAGGTAGTTGAGAACCACCCCAGCGACCGCATTGTTGCTCACTGCCACGGCTCATCACAGTACCGGCGAGAAGCCGATCCGGGATGAGCAAGGGCCTACCAGGCGCCGCTGTTTCCATCATGTTCATGAGTGCCGGCCCGGCCGCCGGAGCCCTCCCAGCCCCGGCAGAACCCAGCGACGGCATACGTTTGCCCATGAGCCTGCTCAGCGTGGACCGGCTGCCGGTCGCCGCACCCGCCAGCTCCCGTGTCGCCAGGCCGACACAGCTCCCTCCAGCCCTGAACGGAGCGCGCTGACGGGCCGCCGACAACCATCCCGGCCTGTCAGCGGCTGCGCCTATGGTGTTGTGACCGATATTAGTGGTGAAAGACACACCAAAGCCAGGCAGCCGGAGGCGGTCACACAACGGGTGTGCCGACAGCCCCGGCCCCATGAAGGGGGAGATCAGGTTGCGCCGTTGCGACGCTCTGGCACGTTCGGCCGAGTCCGGCCGGTACCGGATGGCGGCAGTGGCCACGGGCGCGGGCCTGGCCCTGCTGCTGGTGGGGGGATGCGGCGGATCATCCGGTTACGGCAACGCGACCTCGTCGGCGGCCTCCTCAAGCGCGCCGAGCTCGTTGCCGACAGGACTGCCGACGGCCCTGCCGACAGGGCTGCCCGGCGGTGAGCAGGTGACCAACGGCGCCGATGCCCTGAAGGAGCCAAACGTCCCAGCTGGCTTCCCGATCCCACCAGGCGCCAAGGTCAACGGTGGCACCTCCGGCAACAGCCAGTCCACAGTGGCGTTGACCGGCGTTTCCGACACGGCGGTGGCGAACTTCTACCGCACGGCGCTGCCAGCCGCCGGCTACACCATCACCAGCGACAATCAGATACCCGGGTTGGCAACGGCCATCGGATTCCGTGGCCATGGCGTGACCGGCAACATCGATGCGGCCGGTGTCGGGACATCCAATGGTGCGATTCTCACCTTCCGTAAGCAATAGGGACGGCCGGGGGCGGGCCTGATCCCTGCCGGGCCAGCCCCCACCGCCGGTCACACAACAACCAACAATGCTCAGACAAAATGAACACATATATCAGCACCATGTGTCAGTAGCACATCAGCCAGCCGCTTAGAGCGCCCGGTAATAGAGGCGTGGATCAAGGAGCGGGGCTGGGGTGCGTACATCGCAAGGCGGAGGAGGGAGTCACCCTGGTCCTTGGGGTGTCGACCGACGACAACGCGGCGAGGTGCGTGCCCCAGCCCCGCGACGCCGCGTCCCTATTGCCGGTCGCTCCTAGCGGACGCGACGGCAGGTCACGTCCGTTCGGCCCAAAGAACAACGATCATCAATCGCCCCGCGGCTGAAGGCCGCACGGGAATCCGGCTCCGCGACAATTTGACTTCACGGCGACACCAGGGCACATTACCTTATAGCCCAAATCGGGCTATAAATTGCTAAAAGGTGGCTGATGCTGGTAAGCTGCCGAGCAGCGTGTGTCGTGCTGTCACGGCCCGCTACCAGTTCCGCTCGGTGCGTTCTTCAGCTGACTCCAGCGTCACTGGACACCGTCGGAGTACGCCGGATGACTAACCCCGCCAAGCAGCGCAGGTACCGCTCGCCGCTGCGCACCGAACAGGCCCGCCAGACCCGGCTGCGTATCCTCGAAGCGGCCAGAGAGCTCTTCTACACACAGGGCTACGCGACAACAACGATCAATACGATCAGCAAAACGGCCGGTGTCTCGCCCGACACCGTCTACGACGCCTTCCGCTCCAAGCGTGGGCTGCTCAAGGAGCTGCTGGGCATCAGCGACGCGCAGGGCGGAGATGGGGATGGGGACCGGCAGCACCCGACACCCACAACACCGGGACCATACGCGATCAGCCAGGAAACCGATCAACGGCGGCAGATCGCGATGTTGGCTGCGGACACCTCCCATCAGCTCGAACGCCTGCGGCCCCTCGATGACATCCTGCGCGACGCGGCGGTGACCGACCGGGAGATGGCCGCCTTTCAGCACGACCAGCGGCTGGGCCAGCGGCGGCAGATGACGGCGGTGGCTCGCTGGATCTCAGAACGCGGACCGCTGCGTGACGAGATGCCGGTCGATCAGGCGGCCGCGGTCATCTGGACGCTCACCACACCCGAAGTTCACCACATGCTGCGTGTCATCTGGCAGTGGAGCGCGGAACAGTACGAGGCCTGGCTGGGCCGGACCCTCACGGACACGCTGCTCCCCCGGCCGCGCTAGTGGTACCCGCCCATCACCGAGCAGGCCTGGTTGGCTACATCGTGTTTCGGAAGTCGCCGTTCGATCAGCGGGCCGCGTCCAGGCGGCTCCTGGCAAGGCCGCGGGCCACACCGACCGGCGCTGGCATGGCGCTGGCGCTACTCCCAGCTGACGAACCGTGGGTGACCGGATGAGCCGGCTGGGCAAAAGGGTGGAGCTGGACCACGGATCAGTAGACGATCGACCGGATCAATGGACCACAGCCGCCGCCACCCCTCAGGTGGCAGGCGACGACGTGCCCGTACCAGCAATCGCGACCTTGGCCAGACGGTGGGCCAGCCGGGCGACGAACAGCCTCACACCGACGACCACCACAGCGCCCGTCCCGGGTATAAGCGGCACAAAACTGCCCTGCCAGACAATCTGTGTACCACCGCTGTCCAGCGGAGACAGATCGACCGTCCCCAGGTAGTCCCGGACTGGCAACGCCGAACGCATCCGGTAGGCATGCCGCTGGCCGGGCACATACTCGACGATCTCCTCCCGGACATACAGCGGTGGCCGACCGAGCCGGCGTATCGCCCCCACCCCACCCGGCGCGGGCGTGCCTTCCCGCTCCCAACGGGACCGGGACACGAGCGGACCCGCCCACCGTGACCAGCCCTCACCGTCCGCCAGCAGATCGAACACCACCGACGGTGACGCCCCCGATGTCTCGGTCACCACGAAAACCCGGCGCCGGCTGCTCATGACCCCACCACGACCGGCCCGCGCCCAGGTCCCACGAGGTCGACCTGGATCGCCGGGGACAGCGGCAGCAACATCGATCTCATGCCCTTACTCTTCAGCAACCACGCACACATCGCAAGAATCCCCGACACGACTGTCGAACGATCATCGTCCCCACGGGGCCCGAGCACTCGCCGGCGAACCTTCGGGTGTGCGCCGGCTCAGGGCGGGCGACTACCGGGTGGTCTACCACGTCGAGGATGCCCGGCTCGCCGTCGCGCTGGTCCGGGTAGCGCACCGCAGAACTCGACCAGCACTACTTCCGCGCGATACGTCCACTCGGCAACCACAAGGCGTTCCGTCTCCTGCCGAACGACCTGTGACGGCGCTGGTGGTGCATG
>NZ_CAKJTP010000073.1:0-13101 GCF_917627335.1 Protofrankia sp. CiT1
AGCGCCCGCGCATCGACCCCGACCAGATCATCAAGAAGAAACCGGAACCGGGGCAGATACTCCCGCCACGCCTCGATCAGCCCCACATCCAGATCAACCAGGTCAGCCACCTCCACCGGCGCGGTCCAGGCACGGTCATTGTGATGCACCACCAACGGGATCACCACGGGCAGCCGGCTCGCCCTGGGATGGTCGGCCAGATAGCGGTCCCAGATCCGCACGACATAGCGCAGCATCCGGAACGCCATCACCGGGTCGTTACCGCTCTGATGCTCGATCAGTACGTAGACGAACGCCTCCCGGCCATCCAGCGGCACGGTGAACAACAGATCGGTATGCCGCCACCGCAACGTGGCATCAACCAGACTCCCGGGCACGAGCGCCAGCTTGTCCAGGTCAAGCCGGGCCACCAGCCCCGGTGGCAGTACCGCCCGCACCTGCGACGCCGCGTTCGACGGCGTCCCCAAAATCCGACGGAACACCGCATCATGAGGCGTGGACGGACCCGACATAACCGCACCGTACCGACACCCACCGACACACCAACCCACCAGCCCACAACCAGGCACCAGCCCACCGGCCACACGGAGCGCCCACTGTTCCCAGTCCGGATTACCGGCCTCGGCCGGGCCCCCCGCACAGGCCCAGAGCCCATAGCGGGCCGCCACCACCTACGCGACATACCGCAGAACCTGGACCTGCCGTCGTGCGGCAAGGGGCCGTCGCCCAGGGCCGGGGCCGGGAAGGCCGACTGGCTCGACGGGTTTGATGACGACGTCGAGTCCTGCAGCCGAGTCATCCTCGATGGCGGGGATGGCCGGCCGAAGATCATGAAGTGTCGGCGCAGGGGCAACCGGGTCTGGGTCGGCTCGCCTCCACACGTGCACCACCGCTTACGCGTGCACCACCGCTGCGACCAGCCGATGGTCGACATCAGCAACCACATCGCCTACGACGGGCTGATAGTCCGCGGTGTGGCCCGCCATCAGTAGGTGCAGGTGGGGGCTTCGGCCGGGGCGGGGGTCGTCGGCTCCGCCGACGGCGGAGCGCCGGTACCCGAGGCCGCCGGCGACGTGGCCACCGCACCGGGCGCCTGGCTGCCCGCGTCGCCGGGGACGACCCCGGTGAACGAGGATCCGACGATCAGTGCCAGCCGGGTCGCGGCCGGGTCGCGCTGGAGCTCGGAGCCGGGTACGGCGGCCTGCAGGGTCCGCGCGGCGGCATCCTGCCCCGGTCCGTAGACGACCTTGGAACTCGTGTGGTTATGCGACGATGCGTTGCCCTCATTGGACGCGTGAAAGCTCTGCTTGGTCAACGCGGTGACGGCGCGGGCGGAAAGCCCGGTGATCATTGAACCGTTGTAGACCGCCACGGTGATCTGCTCCGTCGCGGTGACGGCGGGGCTGCCGCTCGGCGTGGACACGGCCGGCGACGGCGACGGCAACACCCGGGCGGCGCTGTCGCGGACACGCAGCGGCCCAATGATACGCTCAAGATCATTTTTATCATAGATCTGGACCGCGCCGAGTCCTGGTAGCTCACCCGAGTCGCCGATGCCGCCCTCGGCACGGGTCGGGGCATGGGTTGGCAAGGTGACCACGTGGATGTTTCCCGCGGCCACATCCCGCATCCGGGTGGCCAGCCCACGCAGATCGACAATGCTCGTGTGGCTGTCGAGGGTGAGCGCGGACGTCACCGTCGACAGCAGCGACTCAAGCTTGCTCGGGCTGGTCAGCACCCCACCGGCCATCGTCTTACGGACGACGGCGCCGATGAACTGCTGCTGGCGCCGGATGCGGTCGAGGTCCTGCTCGGGCAGCCCGTGCCGCTGCCGGACGAAGGCCAGCCCCTGGCGGCCGTCCACGTGGATGGTCCCCGGGCCACCGAGGAAGCCACTCATCGGGTCGTTGGTGTTGGTGCTGACCTTTCGCACGTTGTTGTCGTAGAAAACGTCCCGGTAGGCCGACGGGAGGACACAGACCTCGACACCACCGATCGCGTCCGTGATGGCCCGGAAACCCGCAAGGTCCATGGACACGTAGTGGTCGATCCGGATGTCGGTAAGCCGCTCGACCATGTTCACCAGCAGGGACGGGCCGCCGTCGGAGATGGCCGAGTTGAACTTGGCCCGGTGCGCGGCGCGCCGATGGCCGTTCGCGTCGACGTAGTCGGGAATGGTCACCAGCGTGTCCCGGGGAAAGGACACCATCGTGCTGGTACCGTCTGCGGCGAGGTGGACGAGGATAGTCGTGTCCGAACGCTGGCCGGGCGCGTCACCGTAGGCTCCGTCGCTGCCGGCCCTGCTGTCGGTACCCACCAGCAGGTAGTTTTCGACGCCGTGGGCGGGAGCCGCTGGCCGCGGGCCGGTGAGGCCAAGCTCCACCCTGGTGATTTTTCCGTTGAGATGGCTGTAGAGCAGCCAACCACCGACGCTGGCCAGCAGGACGACGACCGAGAGCAGTACGAAGACCGCCCGGAGCAGTCCCGAGAAGACCCCGGGAGCGCCCTGCGCTGATGAACCGTGTGGGGCACGGGCCCGCGGATTGAGGCCGGGCGGTAGCGTGGCATCACCCGTTGCCAACGGCTGGCGCATCTCGCCTGATACCCGCCTCTCGTCCCACTACCCACCCATCCGGGACTGAGCGTATATAGCCGTCAGGGCGGACAAGAATCGGCGGCACCGTCGACGCCGTAGCCGCCGCCGTAGCCGATATGGTGCGCTGTGGTCCAGCGGTCTGACCAGCATCGGGAGCGCGGTCCGCGGCCTGGGGCGCTCACGCGGTTGCGCGCCACGCCGGTTCGTGCGCTCTCGGGCGGCCCCGGGAGCCTGGGTAGCGGCGCGGTGACGCTCGTCCTGACCGGCGGCCCGCGGCAACGACAGCGGCGCGGCCCCGCTCGCCTACAGTGATCACACCGCGAGGCGCGCACCCCAGCCCCGCGCTGCCACGCCCCCTGTTGCCGGTCGCTCCAAAGCCGCGGCCGGGCGTACCGTCACACCTGGACAAAACCGCCGGCCGGGACTCCCTGAGAGCGCGTTTGAGATCGTCATTCCGGCTCGCCGCGTCCAGGCGCCCCCTGGCTGCGTTGTCGGCCAAACCGATACAACTCATCCGGTATCGCTTCGGCCTTCCGCCTTGCCAGGGGGTGCCTGGACGCGGCTCACTGATCGAAAGCCCGATCTCAAACACGCTCTGGTAGCATTTCTTTTTCTACCGGATTCCACTTGGGCAATTCTTCAAAATAACACTCGCCCGTCACCGCCCGTTAGCTGCGCCAGGTATACTGGGCACGGAATTCCGGCGCGGAGGGTTCAATGGAGTTTCGGCATCTGGTATCTTTTCTGGCCATCGCGGATGAGCTGCACTTTGGCCGGGCGGCGAACAAGCTTCACCTCGCCCAGCCATCTCTGAGTCAACACCTGCAGCGCCTCGAGCGTGAAGTCGGTGTCAAACTGGTCGCCCGTACCTCCCACGAAGTCCGACTCACTCCGGCGGGGGTGGCATTCCAGACCGAGGCAAAACAAATACTCGAGCAGACCGGCAAAGCAGTGCAGGCCGCCCGCGACGCGTCCGCCGGGCGTGCCGGCACGATCAACATCGGCTACAACTTCCCGGCCGGTCATCGCGTACTGCGGCCAACCCTGATGCGGCTGAACGCCACCCACCCCGGGCTGATCGCCCATCTGTGGGAACGGCGCACGGGGCCCCAGCTCAAAAGCCTGCTCAACGGCGAACTCGACATCGGCTTCATATTCGGCACGCCGCCTACCAACGAGCTGCACTCCCGGGAGGTGCTGCGGCTGCCGCTCGCGGCCATTGTGGGCGAGCAACACGCCTGGGCCGCTCGCGAACAGGTTTCGTTCCGGGAGCTGGAGCACCAGGCCCTCGTTCTCTTCCGCCGCACCCAGTCCCCGGCGATGTACGACACCATTGTCACCACCGCGGAGCAGGTCAGAATCAGCTTGAAGATCGTCGCCGAGGTCGACGACCCGGGAGCGACCGCGCTGGTGATCAGCACCCGCCCGCTGGTGGGCTTCGCCTCGTCGCTGGAACGCGCCCGGACGGTCGGCAGCCCCGTGACTGTGGCGCTTGTCGACCCCGTACCGATGCTCTCCGTCCACGTTGTGTGGCGCCCGCGCCGGAGCAAGGTCGTCGACGCCCTGCTGGACACGCTGGAGGAAGCTGGGCCGTTCCAGTGAACCAGCCCGAGCCGGTCGTGTCCCCAGCGCCGCGGCACGCTCGCTGTTCATTTTTTGTTCCTATCACCTGATATCCGGCACCAATCGACGCTGGATATCCAGCATGATCGATCCAGTCGGCCACAACCGGCTGGCACACAATTTTCAATGCGTTTGCTCGCCGTACACCGACGGAGAGTTGAATGCAACCGTCCCTGATCGGCGTAACGCCGTGACAGAGATATCCAAAAAACCATCGGCACACGTACGCGGCCGGTTGTCGGCTGCATAGCCAACCTCGGCGCCCCGGGGAAGGTGCGATCGCGAAAGCCTCGGTGGATCGCGATGGCAATCCACCGAAAACATCGTCGCATGCATCCGGAGGCTGCCCAGAACACAAGGCCGAACCGGTAGCCGCCGGTTCGGCCCGGAAGGAGAGCCGGGAGTGTGAGCCGCATCCAGATCGACGGGCTGACCAAGTGTTTCAGCAAGGTCACCGCGGTGGACCGGGTGAGTCTCGACATCAACCACGGCGACTTCCTTGTCCTGCTCGGCCCCAGCGGCTGCGGAAAGTCAACACTGCTTCGAATGATTGCCGGGTTGATCGAACCGAGCAGCGGGCGGGTCCTACTGGACGGGCGTGACGTCACTTTCACCCCGCCCAGGGAACGTGATATGGCGATGGTTTTCCAAAGCTACGCTCTCTACCCACACCTGACAGTCGAACGTAATATCGGGTTCCCGCTGCGTTCACGCCGGCGCCCGCGCGCGGAGATCCGCGAGAAGGTACGCGAGGCAGCGGAGCTGCTTGAGCTGGCCGACCTGCTCGACCGCCGGCCCCGGCAGCTGTCCGGCGGGCAGCGGCAACGGGTCGCGGTCGGCCGGGCGCTGGTCCGCGATCCGGGCGCCTTCCTCATGGACGAACCGCTGTCCAACCTCGACGCCAAGCTGCGCACCGCCACCCGCGGCCAGCTACGGGCACTGCACCACCGGCTCGGCTCGACCATCGTCTATGTCACACACGATCAGGTCGAAGCCATGACCATGGCTACCCGGGTCGCGGTGCTCAACGCCGGCCGGCTTGAGCAGGTCGGTAGCCCCACCGAGGTCTACGACAGACCCGCCTCGGCGTTCGTGGCGGATTTTCTGGGCGCACCGCCGATGAACCTGCTCCCCGTACGGGCCGAAAGCCACTCCGGCCGTGTCCGGTTATTTGCCCCCGGTATCGAGGTCGCGCTGTGGGAGGCCGGCGATTTCCCCGCTCGTGACATTGTCATGGGGGTTCGACCGGAGCATCTGGTCACGGTCCCCACCACCGCGGAGTCACCGATGTTCCGCGGCCGGGTGGAGACGGTGGAGAACCTCGGGAGTGAAGAGGTCGCCCAGTGCGCGGTCGGTGACGCCACCCTGCTGGTGCGAGGACCTCGACCGCTTGGCCTGCGTCCCGGCGAGCAGGTGGCCGTTGACGCCGCCGCGGACCGGCTGCACATGTTCGACCAGGCCAGTGGTCACCGGCTGCGCTGGCGGGCGCCCGACGTCTCGCCCTCCCCACCGGCCTCCTTGTCCCCACCGTCTTCTTCCCCACCGTCTTCGCCTCGCGCGGTGTTCGCCTCGCGCAGCGCTCGTCCCGTGTAAGGAGCACCACACGTGAAAAAATCACGCTGTCCCGGCGGTATCGCGGCGGCTCTCGCCCTCGCGCTGGCCGCGGCCGCCTGCGGGGGGAGCAGCCCGGCCGCCAGCTCGCCCACGGCCGCCGCGACGGTCCCGGAACTCAGGCCCGACCAGCAGGTTTCGATCGTTTTTGAAAGCTACAACCTGGCCCAGGCCGGACCGTGGACCGACACCTTCACAGACATGATCAAAAAATTCCAGGTGGCTCACCCCAATATCACGGTGACGGCCCAGAAGCCCGCGACCGCGACCGCGAGCGGTTACGGCTCGGCCGCGGCCGCCAGCGTGCAGCGCCAGATCGCGGCCGGCAACCCGCCCGACGTCGGGCAGCTGGTCTTCGGTGACCTCTTCTACGCGGTGCGGGGGCTGGGGGCGACGCCGCTGGACACCGTGGTGGGCCATGACGCGGTGCAGGCGAACTTCGGCGGCACGCACCCGTTTGCAGCAACCGCGCGCACCCTCGGCGATGTCGACGGCAAAACCTACGGCATCCCGTTCGTCTTCTCCACGCCGATCCTGTACTACAACGCCAGCCTGTTCACCCAGGCCGGCCTCGACCCGGCCAAGCCACCGAGCACCTGGGCCGAGGTCAAGACGGCCGCTCTCGCCATCAGGAGCAGGACCGGCAAGGACGGCGCCTACATTGACTGCCTGACCAAGAAGGCCGGCGACTGGTGTTACCAGTCCCTGGTCGACTCCAACGGCGGATCAGTGATCTCCACCGACCGCACCAGGCTCACCTTTGCCGACCCTCCCGCGGTCGACGCCGTCACGATGGCGCAGGACCTCGTGCGGTCCGGCGCGACCCCGAAACTCTCCCAGGAGCAGGCGTACCCCGCGTTCGCACGCGGTGAGATCGGCATGATCCTGGAGAGCAGCGCGGCCGAGGCCACGTTCCGCAAGGGCGCCACCGGCGCGAGTCCGCCGTGGGATCTGCGGGCCGCACAGATGCCGAGCTTCGACGGCAGGACCGTGGAACCGACAAACTCGGGGGCAGCGCTGGTCATGTTCGCCAAGGACCCGGCCAAGCAGCGGGCCGCCTGGGAACTCATGAAGTTTCTGACCAGCGACGAGGGGTACGTCCAGCTCACCAGCAAGATCGGCTACCTGCCACTTCGCACGAGCCTGCTGGACGACCCCGCCGGGCTGAAGGACTGGGCGGCAAAGAACCCCCTGATCAAGCCGAACATCGACCAGCTCGCTCGGCTGCGGCCAGCGGTGGCGTTCCCGGGCGACAACTACGTCCAGATCAAGGACACGATGCTGGAGGCCGTCGAGAGCGTCGTCTACAGCGGGGCTGACGCGCGGTCCACGCTGGCCGCGGCTCAGGACCGGGCGACAAAACTGCTACCGAAAGCGTGACACCCGCTCCGCGGGCCGCGGGCACGACGTGGCTGGCCCGGCTCCTCGACCAGGTGCCGTCACGGCGGAACCAGCCGGCATGTTCGTGACACTCGCCGCTGTCGAGGCACCGGAGGTTCCCGCCTCGTACCCGGCGGCCCGGCCATCGGCCGCCCGCCGGGTACGCCGTGCGCTGCCGCCCTTCCTCTACCTCACGCCAGGCCTGGGCTGCCTGGCGGTCTGGACCTACCGCCCGTTGGCCGAGGCCGCGCGGCTGTCGTTCTATTCGTGGAACCTCCTGCCGAGCAGACCAAAAGTCCCGGTCGGGCTGGACAACTACGCCGATGTGCTCCAGCTCCCGCAGCTGCGGTCCTCATTGTGGCTGACGGTGACAATAATCGTCTGCCTACTGCCGTTCTCAGTCGTCCTGCCCACCATTGTCGCCCTGCTCACCCAACAGGTCCGCGGCCGCGCCAACGCGGTCTACCGCGCGCTCGTCTTCGCGCCGGTACTGGTCGCGCCGGTGGCAAGCGCGGCAATCTGGGAATGGCTGCTGGACCCGCGGCATGGCGGGGTGGACCGCCTGCTGGGCAGCCCGGTCAACTGGCTGCACGAACGCGGCCCCGCCCAGCTCGCCGTCATCGTCATCACCGGCTGGCATCTGCTCGGTTTCGCGGTCCTCGTGGTCGCGGCCGGGCTCGCCGGCATCAACGACGACTACGCGGCGGCTGCCCAGCTTGACGGCGCGACGCGGCGCCAGATCATCCGTTGGATCACGTTGCCGCTGCTGTCGCCGACCCTGGTGCTGCTGGCTCTCATGACCGTGCTGCTGTCCGGTCAGCTGACCTTTCCGCTGATCGACACACTCACCCAGGGCGGCCCCGGCGACGCGACGACCAACGTCTACTACCTGCTCTGGGAATACGGCTTCAAGAGCTTCAACGCGGGCCTCGCCGCCGCCGCCGGCCTGGTGTTCTTCCTGGGTTTCGGGATGGTCGCCGGCTGCCTCGTGTGGTTGTTCGAGAAGCTGAGCTTCCACGACAACTGATCGTCTCCTGATCGTCTCCAGTGACCGCCGGGAGCACCACGTCCCGATCAGAACACCGGCGGTTACAATATCTACGAGGAGTAACCGATGGCTGTCTCCACGACGGCAGTGACGGCAGCCGCGGCCGGCATGCCCGGCGAGCGCCGTGGTGAGGGCCGCCGTCCCGGCGAGACCGACGGCCCGGTCGGCGGCGGATCGCCGCTGGGATCGTTCATCGGCCATGCCGTGCTCACGCTCCTGAGCCTCGCGTGCGTCCTGCCGATCGGCTGGATGTACGCGACGTCGCTGCGGCGCCCCAGCGACGTCTACGCCACCTCGCCGCTGCCCTGGCCGCTGTCGGTCGGTAACTACCGGCACGCGGCGGAGGTGATCCCGATCGGGCCGATGCTGTTCAACACGTTCGCCGTGGCGGCGCTGACCGCGCTGGGGCAGCTCCTGACCGGTCTGCTCGCGGCGTACGCGTTCGCGGCCTGGCGCTTTCCCGGGCAGCGGCCGCTCTATCTGCTGTTCGTCGGGACGTGGCTGGTGCCGTTCCAGGTGACGATGGTGCCCAACTACACGCTGCTGTTGCGGCTGGGCCTGCTGAACACGCTCGCCGGAGTTGTCATCCCGACGCTGTGCACGGCGCTGAGCGTCCTGTTGCTGCGCCAGCACATGGAGAGCTTCCCCAAGGAACTGCTTGAGGCGGCCCGCATGGACGGGCGATCCTCCTGGTCGGTGCTGTGGACGGTCGTCGTGCCCAATCTGCGGCCCGCGCTGGCGGCGCTCGGCATCGTCCTGTTCATCAACGCGTGGAACGAGTACTTCTGGCCCGCGATGGTTCTCCAACGGGCGAACTCCATGATCCAGCTTGGGCTCCGTGGCTTTCTCGGGGGGACCGAGGGCAACGACTGGGGCGGTCTCATGGCCGCCTCAGGGCTCGCCTGCCTGCCGATCTTCGCTCTCTACGTGCTGCTCCAGCGGCACATCGTCAGCGCATTCATCCACTCCGGCCTGAAATGACCTCGTCACAGGCCAAGGGTCACAGGTCAAGGGTCAGCCAGGGCGAACGGGCACGCGACACGCAGACCATCATCGTCCGGCCGGCCACGCGCTCGCCCCGCGACAGCACCGAGTCCCGGTGGTCGACGTCACCGGCCAGGACGCCCGTCTCGCAGCTGCCGCAGGTACCCTCACCGCACGACCAGGGCACCTCAACACCCGCCGCGCTCAGGACGTCCAGCAGGGATTCGTGTGCCCGCACCCGCACGGCCCGCCCGCTGCGTTCGAGGAACACGTCGAACTCCTGGTCACGGGTGGGGGCGCCCACCACCGGACGAGGCTGGAAGCGCTCCATGTGCAGCCTGCCGGCCGGTCGGTCACCCCATTCCCGCTCGACCGCGGTGAGCAGGGCCTCGGGCCCGCAGCAGTAGAGCAAAGCGTCGGAGCCCAGCCGTTGGAGGATCTCGGCGAGCGGCAGCGGCCCGCGCTCGTCCTCGGGCCAGACGTCGACCCGGCCGCCGTAGGGCACGAGCTCGTCCAGGAAGGCCATGCGCTCGCGGCGACGCCCGCCGTACCACAACGTCCAGTCCGCGCCCTGCGCGGCGACTGTCCGGATCATCGGCAGCAACGGCGTGATCCCGATCCCGCCAGCGATGAACAGGTACCGGTGTGCCCCGGCAAGCGGGAAGTTGTTGCGTGGCTCCCCCACCGCCACCAGGGCGCCGGCCCGGACCTGCTCATGCAGGTGGCGCGAACCGCCGCGGCCCGGCTCCGCCCGCAGCACGGCGATCCGCCAGCGCGCGCGGTCGGCTGGATCTCCACACAGCGAGTACTGTCGTACCATCCCCGGAGCGACGAAAAGATCAACATGTGCTCCGGGCGTCCACGGCGGCAGGTCCGCGCCAGTGGGGTCGGCGAGGATGAACGACATCACGTCGGTGCTCTGGGCCGTCGCCTCGACCACCCGCAGCCGTGACCACCGCGCCCGGGGCACGGGCACGATCGGTGCTGTCAGGTCTTCTTCGGCGGGTGTGTGCACAGCGCCTCCTTTATCCACCGGCGACCAGGTCACCGACCAGCGAGGTGTCGTGACGCGCCGCGACGAAGACGGGATGCGTGAGCACCTGGGCGAGGAAGGAAGCGGTGGTGGCGACCCCGGGACCCGCGATGCGGAGCTCATCGAGCGCGCACCGCATCCGCACGATCGCCGAGTCACGGTCCGGCGCCCAGACGATCAGCTTGGCCAACAACGAATCGTAGACCGACGGGATCCGGTAGCCGGGGAAGACATGGCTGTCAACCCGGACGAACGGGCCGGCGGGCAGCTGGCACTCCGCCAGGACACCGGGTGTCGGCGCGAAACCACGGCCGGGGTCCTCGGCGTTGATCCGGCATTCGATGGCGACGCCCCGGGGGGTCACCGCGTCCTGGCTGATGGCCAGCTTCTCCCCGGCCGCGACCCGGAACTGCTCGGCGACCAGGTCGATCCCGGTGACCATCTCGGTGACCGGATGCTCCACCTGGAGCCGGCAGTTGACCTCCATGAAGTAGTACGCGCCGCTGGCGTCGACGAGGAACTCGAAGGTTCCGGCGCCGACGTAGCCAGCGCAGAGCGCACCGTCCACCGCGGCCCGGCCCATGCGCTCGACCAGGCCCTCCGGTAGCCGCGGAGCGGGTGTCTCCTCGATGAGCTTCTGGTGCCGGCGCTGGACGGAGCAGTCCCGGGCGCCCAGGTACACGGCGTTGCCGTGCTGGTCGCAGAGCACCTGGATCTCGACATGCCGGGCGGAGGACAGGTAGCGCTCAACGTAGACCCGGCCGTCGCCAAAGATCACCTGAGCGCTGGCGCGGGTCTCGGTGTAGGCACGCAGGAACTCGTCGGGCTCGTGGACGATGCGCATCCCCCGCCCGCCACCGCCCGCGGCCGCTTTGATGATGACCGGATAGCCGATCTCGTCGGCGAACGCCTGGGCTTCCGGGGCGTGCTCGAGTGCCCGGCGGCTGCCGGGCAGCAACGGCAGGCCCGCGTCGACCATCATCGACCGGGCGACGGCCTTGTCGCCGAGGCGTTCCATCACCGCTGCCGGCGGCCCGATGAAGGTGATCCCCTCGGCCTGGCACACCTCGGCGAAATCCGGGTTCTCGGACAGGAAGCCGTACCCCGGGTGGATGGCGTCCGCCCGGGTCAGCCGGGCCGCCTCGATGATCGCCGGGATGTTCAGGTAGCTCCTGCGGGCCGGGCCCGGCCCGATGTGAACCGCCCGGTCGGCCATGCGCACCACCGCGGAGTCCCGATCCTCGGTCGAGTAGACGGCGACGGTGCCGAGCCCGAGCTCCCGGCAGGCCCGCATGACACGCAGCGCTATCTCGCCGCGGTTGGCAATCAGGACTGTCGTGAACATCAGGTGCTCACACGGTCCGCCAGCGCGATCGAGAACAACCGCTGCCCGAACTCAACCGCGGCCGCGTCCGGCTGGATCACCTCGACGATCCGCCCCGGCTGGTCCGCCTCGACCGGGATCATCAGCTTCATCACCTCGATGATCGCGACCTGCTGGCCCGCGATCACTGTGTCGCCCTCGCCGACGAACGGCTTGGCCCCGGGCTCGGCGGCGCGGTAGAACGTCCCGACGGTCGGCGCGGTGATGTGGACGAGGTTCTCGCCGGGCGTCCCCTCGGCCGTGTCGCGCGGCTGCCCGGACACCGGTTCCGGGACCGGCCCGGCCGCCGTCACGACGGGGGCCCGCTGGACCGGCACGGACGCCGCCCGCGGCCGCTCACCATCGATGGCGCCGATCCCCGACTCAGGCTCGGGCCAGTACAGCTCGACCGCCACGTCCCCGGCGGTGACCCGGACCCGGCTGGGCAGCCGGTCGGTCTCGGCGCACAGGGCGACGGCGCTACGACGGACGGCGTCCAGCAGCGAGTCGACGGTCTCCCCCGCTGAGCGCAGGCGGGAAGCCGACGACGTTCCATTGATCGTGGTTGTGCTCATCAGACATGTCCTTACTCTCCGGGTCGCGTGCTCTCCTCGTGACGACCACCGTGCGGATGTGACGGGCCCGCGCCGAAACGGCGGAACCGGGCACGGCGCCGGGCCACCAGATCCGCCTGGCCCACCGACAGCAGCGGTCGCAGCGTGTCGGTCAGCGCATGGCGGATCGCGGTCGCGGCGTGCAGCGGGTCGGCGTCCGCGCCGCCTTCGGGTTCGGGTATCACACCGTCGATAACGCCGAGTGACAGCAGCTGGCGTGCATCGACCCGCAGCGCGGCCGCCGCCTGGGGCGCGGCCGCGGGATCGTTCCACAGGATCGCCGCGCACCCCTCCGGGCTGATCACCGAGTACACGGTGTTGGCGCACATCAGCACCTGGTCGGACACGGCGAGCGCGAGCGCGCCCCCACTACCGCCCTCACCGGTGACCACGCTGACCACCGGTACCGGTAGACCGCCCATCAGCTTCAGGTTCTCGGCGACGGCAACTGCCTGCCCCTGTTCCTCCGCCTCGATGCCGGGGTAGGCCCCGGCGGTGTCGATGAAGGTGACGACGGGCAGGCCGATCTTCGCGGCCAGCCGCATGATCCGAGCCGACTTGCGGTAGCCGGCCGGGGTCGGCATCCCGAACCTGTGCTCCGCCAGCTCCGCGACGGTGTGCCCCTTCTGGGTCCCGATCACCGCCACCGGGATGTCCGCCAACCGGCCCAGGCCCGCGACGATCGCCGGGCAGTCGGACGACCGGCGGTCGCCGTGGAGCTCGTTGAAGTCATCGATCATGAATGAGATGTAGTCAAGGGTCGTGGGCCGCCCGAGCCGCCGGGCCATCCGCACGACCTCCCAGGGATGGCGGACCGGCAGCGCCGCCGCCTCCCGGATGAGCGAGCCG
>NZ_CAKJTP010000073.1:13295-21241 GCF_917627335.1 Protofrankia sp. CiT1
CCCGCGGCGGGCACCGCGGCGGGCACCGCGGCGGAGCCAGGACCGCCTGGTTCGCATCCGTTCTCCGTATGACCTGTCTGCGTATGACCCGCGGATCCGTGTCCGTCCGTCGCCGGCTCGGGGGCCGGTCCAGCCGGTTCGCCCGGCGGGGAACCGCCCGGAGCCGCGATCGCAAGCAACCGTGCGATCGCCGCCCGCAGCGCGCTACGCGGCTTGATCATGTCAACGATGCCGTGGGCAAGCAGGAACTCCGCGGTCTGGAACCCGGCCGGCAGGGTCTGCTTGATGGTCTGCTCGATGACCCGCGGACCCGCGAAGCCGAGCCGCGCCGCCGGTTCCGCGATGATGATGTCGCACAGGGTCGCGAAGGATGCGGCTACCCCACCGAAGGTCGGATCAGTGATCAGAGACAGGGTGAGGATGCCCGCCTCGTCCAGTTCGCCGAGCATGTTGCTGGTCTTGGCCATCTGCATGAGCGAGATGACGCCTTCCTGCATGCGCGCGCCCCCGGAGGCGGTCACGATCAGAAGCGGGACGCGTTCGCGCAACGCCAGTTCACCCGCCCGGGTGATGGCCTCCCCCACAACCGAGCCGAGGCTGCCGCCCATGAAGCGGAAGTCCATGGCCGCGACGATCACCGGATGCCCGTCGATCCGCCCCCGGGCACACCGCACCGCCTCGTCCAGCCCGGTCCGGGCTCGGGTCTCCCGCAGCCGGTCCTGGTACGGCTTGGAGTCGATAAAGCCGAGCGGATCGGCGTCAAACACGGGCATGGCCAGCTGTTCGATCGAATCCGGGTCGAGCAGCTGGCTGAGTCGCTCGCTCGCGGTCAGCGGCGCGTGCCAGCCGCAGTCGGCGCAGACCCGGTGCGCCTGCACGAACCTCTTGCCGTACAGCATGGCCCGACAGCCCCCACACAGGAACCATCGACCGGGTTCGCTGTCGCGGCTGGCCGGCGTTGCGTGCCCGGTCACCGGTACGCGCCGCGGTGCGGATTCGTTCGCCGCGGCCTGGTTCGCCGCGGCCCGCGGGGGCGGGCTCCCGTTGACCAGGGTCATGACCGTCCGCCCGCGGTCGCGAGCGGCACCGGCCGGTAGGTCGAGCAGGCCGCCGGGAGTTTCACCCCGGCGAAGCGGAGCTGGGCGACCCGGCCGGCGAATGCCGCGCCCGTCATGAGGTTCGCGGCGACGTCCACCACGCTTCTGTTCTCCACCGCCTCCAGATGGGTACCGCGGACCCAGGTGTTGAACGCGCCCGCGGCCGGTCCACACCAGATCTGGTAGTCGGTGACCCGCTCGGGATTCGCCCCGATGCACCAGAACGACGACAGCCCGAGATACCACCGGAAGATCAGCGCCATCTTCCGTTTCGGGTTCCCGTCAGCCCGGCGGATCTGCTCAGGGTCGCGTTCTTCGAAGTACTCGACGGTGTCGCGCCACACGTCCGCGAACGGCCGGCGCAGCACCTTGTCCTGGACCCAGGCCCGCTCCCCGGGAGGAAGATCGTCAATCCCCCCGTAAGCCTGGTACAGCTCGAACAGCCGCTTCGCCTTGGACGCGAACATCGTGCCGCGCCGCAGGACCTGCACCTCGACACCCATCTCAAACATGTCCGACGACGGCGCCATCGCGCAGTCGGTGCCCTCAGCCGCGCCGAGCAGCCGCTTCGCGCTGACGGACTGCCCGGACTCCACGCACGGCTGGTTGACCGAACCGGTGACCACGTAGGCCGCGCCCATCGCGAACGCGGCGAACACGCTCGACGGGGTGCCGAGCCCGCCGGCCGCGCCGACCCGGACCGGCCGGCGGTAGCCGCGCTCACGCACGACCCGATCCCGCAACGAAATGATCTCTGGCAGGAGCACGGCCAACGGCCGGCGGTCGGTGTGACCGCCGGAGTCCGCCTCCACGGTGATGTCGTCGGCCATCGGCACGAAACGGGCGAGCTCGGCCTGTTCGGCGCTGACCAGGCCGGCGCTGACGAGCGGCCGCACCAGCGTGTCCGGGGCGGGCGCCAGGAAAAGCTCCGCGATCTCGGTACGGGAGAGCTTGGCGAGGACCCGGTGGGCGATCCGGACCCCGCCAGCGGGATCCCGGCTCAGACCAGCGAGCCGGTACCGCACGATCTGCGGGGTGAGCTCGAGGAAGGCCGAGGCCTCCACGCAGGTCACCCCGTGTCGCAACGACAGCTCGACGATTGCCCGTTCCAGCTCCAGCTCGTTCGGGCTGTGGATCAGGTTGCAGGCGAACGGCAGCCCCGGCGCGGCCCGCCGGATCGCCGCCAGCGCCGCATCGATCTTGTCCGGTACCACGCCAGCGGCCCCGAACGACGCGAGGAACCCCGCCTTCGCCATCGCGACGACAAGACGCTCCGAGGCGATGCCGTTGGCCATCGCGCCAGCCATGTACGGGTAACGGACGCCGTGGTCACGGAGGAAGTCCGCTGCCCCCAGGCGGTGCGCGGGCATCGCCGGCGCCACGGCCAGAACACGTCCGCCGGACCGCCGCGCCGCGGTCTCGTCGTTGGTGGCGCCGATCCCGCCGCCGTGTTCCAGCACGAAACACGGCCGGTCCAGCGCGGCGAGAACCGCGTAGACCTCCTCGACGGTCCGTCCGATCGCGGCCGGGGTGGCCAGGACCGGCCCCGGCGGATAGCTGGTCACCATGGTCCCGCTCCCACTCCGTGCAGCTCGACCGCGATGTCGGTCAGCGCGTAGATACGCATGCCGGGCTTCCACACGCTGGCGTCGCCGACGACCCGGACCCGTTCGACGCCGCGGCGGACCTCCTTGAGGTGGACTTCCAGGGTCATCTCGCCGTCCGTGGGCAGGATCTGGCCGCGGTAGCGCCAGCTCATCGACAGATCCGTCGGCAGGACGAACCGGGGCTCGACCAGATCGGCGGCAAGCCCGCTGTCGACCAGCCACTCCTGCATCGCCTGGATGACCGCCTCGATGCCGAGCGAACCAGGCATCACCGGGTCGAGCCAGAAGTGCAGCGCGAAGAACCAGTCGGACGGGTCGACCGGCCGTACCGCGCGCAGGTAGCCCTTACCGAAACGACCACCGCCGTCGACGACCTGGACGCTGTCAAGCATGGCGAGATGCCCCCGCGAGGACAGCGGGGCACCGGCGTCGCGCCGGCCCGCCACGTCGATCGTGCGGACCGCGCCCGGCGCTACCTCGGCGGTCTCCAGCCAGGTCGGCACGCAGGCACCGGAGTCCAGCCCGTTCTGGTTCGCCAGGGCCGTGGCGTTGAAAAAACCGAACAGGGATTCCCCCCGGTAGAACGGCTCGCCGTCCACGGACAGCTCGTAGGAGAAGTTCTGCAGGACCGCACCGACCATGACGGTGGTGGACAGCAGGGTCGAGACCTGGCGGATCGTGCGGCCCCGCAGGTCCACCTGGCGCAGCAGGGTCGCTTCGCCGTCGAGGTTGCGCAGGCTGTAGTCCTCGTCCGGGCCGGTCAGGGTGGCACCCAGGTAGTAGCCCAGGAACAACGCGGACTGCAGCGATGTCTCCATATGGACGATGTTGGGCATCGTCGGGCTCGCGTACTCCTGGTAGTACCAGGCGTCCGCGGGTACGTCGTACTCGGTCCACGCGGTGGCGCCACCGGACAGCTCACCGCGTTGGCCGTCCACGATCATCACTCGATCGACCAGCGACAGCCCGCCGCCCGGCAGCCGGGTTGCCCGCCGGCCGAGGTAGGGGGCGAACTCCGGGCCGAGCGCCACGTCCAGGTAGCCGTGAGCGCTGTTGGCCATGTGCATCTCGTTGATCATCGCCGCCTCGCCGGCGGAGTTGACCCGGCCGAGAAAACCCGGCACCGCACCGCCGCGCAGTGGCGCCACCAACGTCCCCGGCTTCTCCCGGAGCTGGAGGTACAGGCCGCTGACCCGGGCGAGGACTCCCCCCGCGCCACGGAACTCGGCGTCGAGGCGGATGCGGGGGCGGGGCGCGAGACCAGCCACAGTGACATCGGCCACCAGCTCGCAGCCGGCGTCCCATCCCCCGGCGAACACGTCCACCGCCCAGTGAGCCACCTCTGGTTCAAGATCAATATTGCTGTCGGGCAGACAGACGTCGAAGCGGGCATCGGGTAGGCACAGCTGGAGGCCGAAGTACAACGCGAGCGTCTGCGCCGCCTGCCAGGCCGCCTCCAGCACCGTGACGGCACTGACGGCACTGGAGGCGCTGACGGCGTCGCCAGCGGCCGGCCGGCCGCGCGCGCGCAGCCGGCCGAGGTTACGCGCCCCGCCCGTCCGAGCTATCTCGATCACCTCGTCGAGCAGCAGGAATCCGGCCGGGGGAAGCCGGAGCGAGGTGTTGCAGCCGCGCTGTTCGTAGCTGCTCCCGAACACGCCGGGGACATCACCGCCCGACAGCCTGGCGAGCTCCGCCGGGCCGAGGGCTGTCCGTGGGGTGTACGCGAGCGGCTTGAAGGCGAGGATGGTCGGCACCGGATCCGGTTCGGCCGTGCCGAGCGGCGCACCGACCGGCACGGCCGCGCGCGGGCCGGCGACACCGTCGGGCACCGACAGCACCGGCCGCGGACCGGCATGACAGCGGACGGAGAACCCGGCGGTCCCATCGGGCGCCGGGGAGCCGGCCACCACCGCGAACCGCAGCGGCTCGTCCGCCCGGGGAAGCTCGCCTTCGAAGACGACCGTGGCGTGCCGGATCTCCCAACCGGCCGCGGACGCCGTGCCACCCGCCGCCGCGAGGGAGGCGGAGCGCAGCACCGCGTCCCAGGCTGCCCGGACCAGCGTCGCGGGCGACACCCACCCGTCCAGGTCATAGCCAAGACCGGCGGCGGACGCCACGGCCACCTCGTACGCGGCCTCACCGCGGGCATCAACAGGACCGCCGAGCGCGGGAACGCCCGGGGCGCTCAGGGCCGCCGGGGCGCCCCGGACGGCCGCAACCGCCGGGGCGGGAACGGCCGGCGCAAAGGCGCCGGCCGGCTCCGGGTGGGGCAGCGGGCCGGTGTCCCGGCGGGACAGAGCCGGGCCCCGGAAACCCATCCTGGCGAGCGCGAGTTCCTGAAACGCCGCCTGCGTCCGCATCGCGCCGGCATGCGCCCTTATGATCTCTTCCCGAAAACCGCGCACCAGCTCCGCGGCCGGGTCAGCCATGGACACCGGAGCGGGCGCGGGGAACACCAGCGGGGCCGCGGGCCCAGCCGGTTCGGCGGTCGCGGCCGGCTGGGCCGGCTGGGCCCGCGGCACGCCATATGTGCTGGCATCGGCCGTGGGCACCGGCGCGGCGGCATCGGCCGGCCACAGCGGGACGCCGAACGGATCACCGTCGAACTGCAGCAGCTCGCCGCTTTCGTCAAGGCTCGCGGTCATCGGGTCGTCTCCGTTCGATCGGGGCCGGCGCGATCAGGGCCGACGCCCCTGGGTGCACTGACCGATCTCGTCATGGCCGTGCCCGCGCGTCCCGGCGCCGGGCGCCCTCCCGGATCTTCTCAGCCATGTCGGGTGTGCTGATCAGCGAAACGTCGAGGAACCGCTGGAGCACAGCGCCATCGGGCGCGTGGACGGTGACGTCCACGGTCACCCCCATGGACGTGGAGCGCAGGTTGTCGGCCACCGCCACGAACGTGGCGTTGCCCGGCAGCGGCGCGAAGAACTGGACCCGCCCGATACCCAGCGGCAGGCAGCCGGCCCGCAGATAGGCGCGGCCCAGCACGTACGCCGCCTGGACGACGACATCCCCGAGCGCCGGGCTGTGCAGGCTGCCGGCGAAGGCACCAGCGGCCAGCGGGGTGTCCGGCAGCCGGCACTCCACCACCAGCCGGGTCCGGTCCTGGTGCAGCAGCCGCCGGATGCCCTGCAGCAGGACCCCGTGGAACAGGGTCCCGTCGGCGTAGCCGTCCAGGCCGTTCTCGGGTCCCTGCCCGAGCGGGTAGCCGGGCCAGGCAACGTCGGCTGGGGCCTGGTCGGGCGAGGCTGCGAGCACGAACACCCCGCCGTAGTGGGACGCCGGGAACGCGCCACCGGTGTCCGAGCGGATCGCGGCCCGGATGACCAGCCGCCCGTCGACCACGCTGCCCGCGTCGGCTTCCAGCCGGTAGCCGCGCTCGTGCGAGCCGTCGAAGACGATCCCCTTGTGAACCTCGAAGTCACGCGCCTCGACGACCCGCAGGTCCCGGTTGGCCCGCTCGAGGCCATTGATCAGCCAGCCGAGCCCGGCCGTGGCGGGCAGCACCGGGTGGGCGCCGATCTGGTGGGCGTCCACCACCGGGTCCAGGTCGAAGCCGGTCAGCTCCCGATGGCTGACGAAGGCCGGGGTGTCGATCGGCCCCGTGGCCGCCGCCAGCGGGACGGGATGACCGACCAGGACACATGCGTCGCCCGCGCGGGCCGCGCTGAACTGCTCGACGAACATCCGCGCCCCATCCGCGGGCGCCAGCAGGGGCACACCTCGGGCGCGGAACATCTCCCGGAGCTCGGGGGTGACCATCCCACCGTCCCAGGCTCCCCAGTTGATCGCGACGGCCGCGCTGGCCGGCCGGCTGCGCCGCCAGCTGGCCGTAACCTTGTTCAGTGCTTCGTTCGCCGCCGCGTAGTCGCCCTGACCAGGGTTTCCGGCGATCCCGGCGATCGAGGTGAAGACGACGAGCTGGCGCAGGGGAGCCTGCGGGACGGCGGCCAGGATGTTGCCCAGACCGATGATCTTTGGTGCGAGGACTCCCCGCACGTCCGCCGCGCTTTTGTCCACGAGCATCGCGTCGGCGAGCGCACCGGCACCGTGCACGATGCCAGTGATCCGGGCCTCATGCTCGGCGAGAGCCGCCCGCGTGGCCGTGGCGTCGGCGACATCAACGCTGAGGTAGGCCGCCCGTGCCCCGGCCGCGGTCACGTCGGCGAGGGTCGCCCGGATCTCGCGCTGGGCGAGCAGATCGCGCAGGGCACGGTTGACCTCGCGCGGAGCCGGCGAACCGCCGTCCGCCCGCAGCCGCTCGATCAGCTTCGGCTTCAGCGCGCTGTCGGGCACCCCAGCGGCCCAGTCGGGTTCGTCGGTGAGTTCGGTGCGGCCGAGCAGGAGAAAGGCCAGCGGGCACACCTGCGCCAACGCCCGCACGCACAGAGCCGTTACACCACGCGCGCCACCGGTGACAACCAGGGTGTCCTCGGTGCCGACGCTGAGGTCAGTGAGGTCAACCGGGACCAGATCAAGGTCTTCGTACCGCACCGTCCACCGCTGCCGTTCGGCATCGACACCGACCTCGGCGACGTCACGGGCGGCGTCGTCCAGCTCCCGCAGCACGGCCTCCGCCGCAGCGTCGTCACCGAGCGCCGGGCTCAGGTCGAGCGCCCGGCAGAACAGCGCCGGCATCTCCCGGGCAAGGGTCTTCACCAGCCCGGTGGCCCCGCCCAGCACCGCGGCCGCCATGGCGCGCTCCCCGCTGTGGCCGAGGATGCCGTCAAGCCGGCTCACGGTCACAAAACTGGCCCGCGTTCCCGTGTCAGCGGTCTCCCGCAGGGCACCGGCAATCCGCCCGGCGGCCCGTACCGTCTCAGCGAGCCGACGGGTCGCGTCGTCCCACCGCTCAGGCTGGCCGAGCAGCGTCAGGCACAGATCGATCCGGGGTGATTCGGCCAGGACCTCGGCAAGCTGCCTGTCGAGGTCCTGGCCATCCCAGTCCAGGAATGCGTCCCCGGCGGAGGTCGCCGGGCTCCCCAGCGTCCGGTGACAGACATCCCAGCCACGGCGCTCGAGCTCGCGGACGATCGGGGCGGCGAGCTCGTCACCATGATCAAGAACTACGGCGACCGGCGCGGCCGCATACGCTCCCTCGAGCCGGTCGATCGCGGGCAGCCGCCACGTCTGCGCCGTCAGCCGGCGGGCCTCGCCCGGAGCCGGCGCAGCGGGCGACGCAGCGGGGGAAACCGCGGGCTGCGCCCGCTGACCGGCAGGAGCAGCGGCCGGTCCCAGA
>NZ_CAKJTP010000074.1:0-2664 GCF_917627335.1 Protofrankia sp. CiT1
CCACCAGGCCGGGATCATCACACCACCACCGGCGGCGGCGATGTTCGCGTCCTTCGACGCGATCACGACGGACCGGGCCGGGCTTGTCGACCTGTTCAGGACAATCACCGAACGGGCCCGTTTCCTGACTGCCGGCGGCACCCCGGTCGACCTCGGCACGACCGCCCCGCCGTCGGACAGCGGCATCGTCGGGCCCGTGGTGCCCCCGGACGCGCTGACCGTCACCGTCGGTGTGGGCGCATCCCTGTTCGACAACCGCTTCGGCCTGGCCGACCGAGCGCCGCGTCACCTCACACCGATGCGCACCTTCCCCAACGACAACCTGGACGCCACGCAGTGCCATGGCGACATCAGCCTTCAGCTGTGCGCGCACAGCCGCGACACCGTGCTGCACGCGCTGCGTGACATCGCCCGGCACACCCGCGGCGGCATGCAGCTGCGGTGGCGCATCGACGGCTTCCAGAACCAGCCCCGGCCGTCGGGAGCCCAACGCAACCTGCTCGGCTTCAAGGACGGCATCGCCAATCCGGACGTGACCAGCGCCGCCGAGCTGGACCGGCTGGTCTGGGTGCACGGCGGCGACGAGCCCGCCTGGACCACAGGCGGCTCCTACCAGGTCATCCGGGTCATCCGGATGCTGGTGGAGTTCTGGGACCGGGTCTCCCTCAACGAGCAGGAAATGATGATCGGCCGGCGCCGGGACACCGGCGCGCCGCTGGACGGCACCGCCGAGACCGACACCCCGGACTACGCGGGCGACGCCGACGGAAAGATCATCCCGCTCGACGCGCACATCCGGCTGTCCAACCCCCGCACCGCCGAGACCGCCGGCTCCCGTATCCTGCGCCGCGGCTACAACTACGACCGGGGCATCGACACCAACGGCAACCTCGACATGGGCCTGGCCTTCTGCTGCTACCAGCAGGACATCGCCCGCCAGTTCGAGGCGACCCAGACCCGGCTCATCGATGAACCGCTGGTCGACTACATCAGCCCGACCGGTGGCGGCTACTTCTTCGTCCTGCCCGGCGTCCGGGACGCCGCCGACCACCTCGGCCGTGCTCTGCTCACCTGACCCTGGACGCCGGCCTGGCCGGCAGAGGACGAGCTGGTGGCGGGCCGGGACCAGGTAACACCGGCCCGCCGCCGGCCATGATCGCCGCTATCAGGCACACACCCAATAACCGATTCCGGGCCTGCCCCGGCCCCGGCCTACCGTCTTCGCTCGGTCAGGCCTTGACAGCGACGGCTACCGCGTCGGCGAGGCTGGTGGTGGGGCGGCCGAGCAGGCGGCGCAGGTCGCCGCTGTCGGTAGTCAGCTCGCCGCGGCCGATGCCGAGATCCGAGTCGGCGAGCAGGCTTGCGAAGGCCTCGGGGACACCAACGTCGACGAGAGCTTTGGTGTACTCCTGGGCAGGCAGGTTCTGGTAGACGACCGTCCTGCCGCTCTGGCGGGAGACCTCGGCGGCCAGCTCGGTCATCGTGAAGGGCTCGTCACCGCCCAGTTCGTACACGGCGCCCGTCTGGCCGGCGCCCAGCAGGACGGCAGCCGCCGCGGCGGCGAAGTCGGCGCGGGTGGCGCCGGCGATCCGGCCGTCGCCCGCGGCGCCGAGGAGCACGCCGTGTTCGAGCGCGGGAGCGAGGTTGTCGGTGTAGTTCTCGATGTACCAGCCGTTACGCAGGAAGACGAACGGCAGGCCGGAGTCGCGGATGATCGACTCGGTGGCCTTGTGCTCCGTGGCCAGCGCCAGACCGGTGGTGTCGGCGTTGAGGATGCCTGTGTACGCGATGAGGCCGACGCCGGCCGCGACGGCCGCATCCACGATGTTGCGGTGCTGGGCCGCGCGCTGGCCGACCTCGTTGGAGGAGATCAGCAGCAGTTTGTCCGTGCCGGCGAGGGCCGTGGCGAGCGTCTCGGGCCTGGTGTAGTCGGCCTCCCGAACCTGCACGCCGCGGGCGGCGAGGTCGGCGGCCTTCTCAGGGCCGCGCACGGCCGCGACGACGTCGCCGGCGGGCACGCCGCGTTCCAGCAGCTCCTCGATGACAAGGCGGCCGAGGTGCCCGGTGGCGCCGGTAACAGTGATCATAGCTTTCTCCCTGGTGGCCGATCTGGCGTTGCCTGCCCGTGCGGTAGGCACTCCAGGAGTGTACTAACTATTTGTAAGTGCAGTCATATTGGTTAGTACGGTTGATGGGGATGGCGCCCTGAATCGCTACAGTGGGTACCATGAACCGCTCGACCCCTACGACGGCCGCGTCCGCCGACCCGGCGGACGCTCTGGCCGCCGACGTCTTCGCCCGCGCATGCCCTTCGCGGCGGACGATGGAGACCGTCACCAGCAAGTGGGGGGTCCTCGCCCTGGCAGCGTTGACCCAGGGCGAATACCGGTTCAACGCGCTGCGCCGCAGAGTCGACGGGGTCAGCGAGAAGATGCTGTCGCAGACGCTACAGGCGCTGGAACGCGACGGGCTGGTCCGCCGGGACGTCCAGGCGACCATCCCACCACGCGTGGAGTACAGCCTGACGCCGCTCGGCGTGCGCATCGCGGCGAAGCTGCGCGAGCTGATAGAGCTCATCGAGAGCGAGATGCCCGCGGTGATCGCGGCCCAGACGTGCTACGACCGCGCGAAGCCCCCTGCCTCGTCGGCCTGACGTTCCTGGCG
>NZ_CAKJTP010000074.1:3207-5507 GCF_917627335.1 Protofrankia sp. CiT1
GGGATTCCGGTGTGATCTCCTGCCTGGCGCCTGGCGACCGGTTACTATAGCCAGACACAAGAAACTTCGGGAGGCGTCATGGTCACGCAGGAGCCCGGCACCCGCGCCCGTTGCCCCGGCCCGTCCGCTCAGGACTACCTCGCCGCGGACACCCGGCCCGTGCCCAGCGTCCTGCGGCTCACCGTGAACGAGTACCTCGGCAACGAGGATATCGATGCCGAGCGCTACATCTCCCCCGCCTGGCATCGCCTGGAGGTCGAGAAGCTCTGGCGGCGAGTCTGGCAGTTCGCCTGCCGGGAGGAGGACATCCCCGAGGTCGGTGACCACGAGATCTACGAGATCGCCGACGACTCGCTATTGATCGTGCGGACCGCCCCGACCGAGATCCGGGCCTTCGTCAACGCCTGCCTGCACCGCGGGCGCAAGCTGCGCACCACCAGCGGGCACGTTCCGGAGTTCCGCTGCCCGTTCCACGGGTTCACCTGGAACATCGACGGCACCCTCAAGAGCATCCCGTGCGCCTGGGACTTCCCCCACGTCGACCGGGAGAAATTCAGCCTGCCCGAGGCGAGGGTCGCCACCTGGGGCGGCTTTGTCTTCATCAACATGGATCCCCACAGCGAGCCGTTCGAGACCTTCGCCGGCGACCTGCCGGACCACTTCACCCGGTGGCCGCTGGAAGACCGTTATACCTCGTTACACATCGCGAAGGTCCTGCCCTGCAACTGGAAGATCGGGCAGGAGGCCTTCATGGAGGCCTTCCACGTGATCGGCACCCACCCGCAGCTACTGGCCTGGATGGGCGACGCCAACTCCCAGTACGACGTGGTGGCCAGCGCCAACTGGGACCGCACGATCACCGTGCAGGGCGTGCCGAGCCCGCATCTGGCGGGCGGCGTGACCGAAGAGGATGTCCTGGAGAGCTTCTACTTCTCACGCGGCTTCTACGCCTCGACCCAGGGCCGGGACCTCACCGCGGCTGGCGGCGACCTGCCGGAGATCCCAGCCGGTGGCACGGCCCGCGCGGTGCTCGCCGACCAGATGCGCGCCCAGTTGAGCGCGCTCTCCGGCGAGAGCTACGCGGAGGTCACCGACAGCGAGCTGCTGGACGCGGTCAACTATATTCTCTTCCCGAACTTCCACCCCTGGGCGGGGAAAAAATCGAATATCGTCTATCGGTTCCGGCCCTACGGTAACGACCCCGACCGTTGTGTTGCCGAAATCTTCTTCCTGTCGGGATGGCCCAAGGGCACCCCGCGCCCGGCCCCGGCGAAGATCCGATGGGTGCCCGCGGGCATGAACATGGCGGACGTTGCCGAACTCGGTCTGCTGGGCCCGGTCTTCGACCAGGACCTCGCCAACCTGCCGTTCGTCCAGCAGGGCCTGAAGGCGACCCGCAAACCAGGCATAACGCTCGCGGACTATCAGGAAAGCCGCATCCGGCACTTTCACCATCTGCTCGACACGTGGATGTCACGCTGACCGCTCAGGTGACGGTAACGCCGTCCGGCATCGTGCTGGCCGTGGCCGAGAGCGAGACCGTCTTCAGCGCCGCCCGGCGGCACGGCCTGTGGTGGCCGACCGTCTGCGGCGGGCTCGGCACCTGCCGTATCTGCGTGCTGCGGGTCAGCGCGGGGGCCGACAACTGCGGCCCCGTTGACGATCGTGAACAGGAGGGGCTGACCGCCATCGGTCCGGAGGCGGACGGGCGCCTCCGGCTGGCCTGCCGGCTGCGTGTGACCGGCCCGGTCGTGGTCGTCAAGCGCGGCGTACGCCGTGTGGAGGAACTGCGCGGCCTGGAGGAGCTGTGAACGTGCGGTGAACGCAAAACCCATGAGCCTGACTCATCCGATCACCAAACAGGTGTACACGCTGACCGACACCGGGCTGGTCGAGGTCCACGACCCGACGACCGGCCAGCGCGGCCTGTTCGACTCCGAGGGCCGCTGGCAGTCGGGCGAGATCCGTCACGCGGACCTGCAGATCACCGGCTGGGTCGGCCGCCGCGCCCGGCCGCGGGACGGGAAAACCCCGCCATGAGCACCGCCGGGCGCCACACTCGGGTGGTGACGCTGGCCCGCCGTCCCGGTCCGGGCGGACCGGCGCCCGAGGACTTCACGCTCACCGAACGAGCAGTGCCCGAGCTGGGTGCGGGCCAGCTTCTCGGCGGCAGAGCCGTTCAGAGCCGCTGGGTGCGGAAGAACGCGCGGACGTCGTCGACGAGCAGCTCGGGCTCCTCCATCGCCGCGAAGTGGCCGCCCCGGGCCATATCCGTCCAGTGACACAGGGTGGGGAAGGCT
>NZ_CAKJTP010000074.1:5832-6797 GCF_917627335.1 Protofrankia sp. CiT1
TTCGATCGTGCCGTTGCAGTCGCTCCACCCGTGGAACTTCTCCACGATCCAGCCGGCGAGCCCGGCCGGCGAGTCGACGAGGCCGTAAGCCAGCGTCTGCGGCTTCGTCCCCTGGATCTTCTGGTAGCCGGTCTCGTGGTCGGCGAAATGCTTCACCCGGGCCAGGATGGCCAGGTCCGCTTCGTCCAGGCCGGCGGTCGGGTCGTTGCGGTCCGGTGGCGGCGCCGGCAGCAGGTTGAGGTGGATGGCCCGTACTCGCTCGGGGGCCAGGCCGGCAGCCGTGGTGGTGACCGCGCTGCCCCAGTCGCCTCCCTGCGCGAAGAAGCGCTCATAGCCCAGGCGGGTCATGAGCTCCAGGAAAGCGGACGCAGCCCGGATGATGGTCCATCCCCGCTCGGTCGTCGGACCCGAGAAGCCGTAGCCGGGCAGGGACGGGACGACGACATGGAAGGCGTCGGCCGGGTCACCACCGTGGTTTGCCGGGTCGGACAGGGGGCCGAGCACCTGCCAGAACTCCGCCACCGAGCCCGGCCAGCCGTGGGTCAGCAGCAGGGGCCTCGCCGTCGGTTCGGGAGAGCGTGCATGGATGAAATGGATGCGCTGCCCGTCGATCCCGGTAGTGAACTGAGGAAAGGCGTTGGCCCGGGTCTGGAAGCCCGACCAGTCGTAGTCGTCCTTCCAGTACCGGCACAGCTCGACCAGGAAATCGCGTTCGGTGCCGTACTCCCACCTGGTGCCGGGTATCTGGTCGGGCCACCTGGTCCGGGCCAGCCGGTCACGGAGATCGTCGATCTCGGCGGTGGTGACGCGCACATCGAAGGGTTCGATGGTCGGTGGGGTCATGGCCTGGTCCATTCGCGGGTCACGCCGGTGGGGGTCGATGGGCACGCTGTGGGTCTTTTACAGGTCCGGCTGACGGGTCATCGACAACCATCTCCCAAAATAAAAAAATTATATGACTAATT
>NZ_CAKJTP010000074.1:7493-10204 GCF_917627335.1 Protofrankia sp. CiT1
GCGGATCAAAGGACCAGGGTGGCTCCCCGCGCCGCCTTGCGACGCACGCGCCCCAGCCCCGCTCTTTGATCTACACCCCTGTTACCGGAGCCTCCTACCCGGCGCCGTGCTCCGTGCCGTAGACCGCTCTGGACAAGCAACGGTCGAGCACCGTGATGAACTCCGGGACGGTCCAGCTCCCCCGGTCGCTGTGGCCGAGGTCGTCGACGCCGAGGTCCTGGACGTCGAATCGGCCGCGGCAGTGCCCAAGGGTGAGGTAGCAGACCTCGCCGGCAGCATGGCGACGCAGGTAGAGCACGGGCTGGCGAGCGTCCGCGGAAGCGGGCACCTGCCCTTCGGCGAAACCCCGGGACGGCCCGCGGTAGCGGGTGTGCAACAGCACGTCGATCGGCGGGTGCAGCTCACTGACGTACAGCTCGTCGCTGACCTGGAAGGGGCCGATCCCCGCGACCAGCGGATGATCCGGCTGGGTGATCTCGACCTGATAGGGCGCGATCGGGGGGTGACCGAGGAACTGGCTGCCCAGCAGCGCGGCCACCGCTCCGAACACCCGCGGCGTCGTGAACAGACGCTCCCCGCCCGGCGTGGGCGCCTCGATCGCCGCGTTGGTGGCGTGCAGTGCCAGCCACCGCCCGCCGCGCGCCACGAAGTCCACCAGAACCCGCTGCTGCTCACGGCTGGGACGCACGTCACAGGTGTAGGTGACGAGCAGGTCTGCGGACTCGATCGCATCGATGCGGGCGTAGTCCTCGAAGACCCGGGTGCGCACCCGCTCGTGTCTTCCCAGGCGCTCAAGAAGGTGTAACCGCGCGAAGTCGAAGTCGTGCCAGCGCCCGCCGCACACGAGTACGGCCTTCACCCGGCCAGCCGGTCCCGCCATGGCTCGCAACCGCCGGTTCTAGAACTGCACGCGGGTGACGAGCCCGCCGTCGACCACGAGGTTGACGCCGTTGCAAAACCCGGCCCGGGGACTCGCCAGGAAAGCGACGGCTGCCGCGACGTCCTCAGGGCGACCATACCTGCCAACAGCGATCTTGGCCAGGACCTCCGCGTAGACCTCCGGCCGCTGCTCCCGGATCTTCTCCCAGTCGCCGCCGGGGAATTCGATCGGCCCGGGGGAGACCGTGTTGACCCGGATCCCCCGCGGCGCGAGGGTCCGCGCGAGCGCCGCGGAGTGGTGCAGCACGGCCGCTTTGATAGCCGAGTAGGCGTTGGCCGATGCCGGCCGCACCGTGTCGAAGGCGTTCGTCGTGCCGATCGCGATGATCGAGCCACCGCCGTCGGCGAGGTGCGGCACCGCGGCCTCGGCGAGCCGGACGAACGGCAACAGGTCACCGTCCAGGCTGCGCTGCCACTGCCCAGGGTCCTTGGCCGCGCCGGCGGATACGTTGGACACGACGATGTCCAGCCCGCCCAGTTCCGCCGCGGCGCCGTTGACGAAAGTGGTGAGCGCGTCGGTGTCGCTGACGTCGAAGGGCTCGGCACACACCTGGGCACCGTCGGCACGCAGCTCGGCCGCGGCCTTCTCCAGGCCTTCGGCGCCGCGGGCGCACAGGGCAAGCGAGCAGCCCTCCTGGGCCAGCGTCGCCGCGATCGCCCGGCCGAGTCCTCGGCTGGCGCCCGTCACCAGCGCCCGCCGCCCCGCCAATTCAAGATCCATTACCTGTCACCTTTCATCGACCGTCGATGCGTTGCCCACATATCCCGCGTGTTCAGTGGGGCAATCATCAGCGCTGTGGGTACCGGTACGGCGGGCATCAGTACGGCGCTATTCCGCCGCTCACAGTGATGCACTCGTTGTGCAGATAGGGCACCTCGTCGCTGAGGATCCACGCCGCGGCCGCCGCGATCTCCGCGGGAGTGGCGTACCGGCCGAGCGGCACCGCGCGTTCCATGCCGCCCCTGAAAGCCGTCTCGCCCACCCCGGCCAGCGTCCCAAGGCCGGCGCCCAGCGAATCCATCATGCGGGATTCGACGACGCCCGGCGCCAGGGTGTTGACCCGGATTCCAGCACCCGCGACCTCCAGGGACAGGCAGCGGGCCATGCCGTGCACGGCATGCTTGGAAGCATTGTAGATCGCTGTTCCACCGGCCCCCATCAGCGCCGCGATGGACGCGGTGAAAAGTATCGAGCCGCCGTTGCCCTGGGCCACCAGCTGCCGTACCGCAGCCTGCGCTGACAGAAAGGCCCCGAGCACGTTGACGGCGAAAACCCGGTGGTAGTCAGCCGGATCGAAATCCGCCACCGGCCGCACCATGCACTCCACGCCGGCATTGGCATGGTAATGGTCCAGTTTTCCGAAGGCCTGGACAGCCGCGTCGACACTGGCCTGCGCGCCGGCCGGCGTGGTTATGTCGACGCCGACGCCCACGGCGTCACCACCGATGGCCCGCGCGACCGTCCCGGCGGCGGCGTCGTCGAGGTCGGCGACCACGACCAGTGCCCCTTCCGCCGCAAGCCGCCGGCTGACCGCCGACCCGATCACACCCGCACCGCCGGTGACGACCACCGACCGACCGCTGAGTCCCGCGAGCATCCCGATCCCTCCTTAGCGCCTGTCTCACGTCGTGGGTCCGGCTCACCGCGCCCAGACGGCCCCTGGCCGTGTTCTCGGACGAACCGATACAGCCCGTATCGCGGTCGGCCTCGACCAGGGCTCGTTGCCCGGGGAACTTCTTCGGCAGACTCCGGACCCGGAGCACGGGAGCTG
>NZ_CAKJTP010000074.1:10634-22990 GCF_917627335.1 Protofrankia sp. CiT1
TCAATGACAAAGCGTCGACCATTAATCGACAGTGAGTATCCGTTCGGACACGGCATCCAGCGCGCGGCGCAGCGCCTTCGGCGGCTGCTGGCTCAACGGGCCGTCGTCCATGCGCATCGGATGGATGGCGAGCAGCAGGTGGTTGAGGGTACGCGCGGCCAGTGACTGGGTGGCATGCTTGGCCACGGCGGAACGCCGCGTGGCCGGCACCCGCGCGGAGACGATGTAGTCGAACGACCGCTCGATGTGCAGTTCCTCGAAGTCCCGCCGCAGCGTGCGCGCCTGCTGGGTCGCGCCGGGCATGTGCAGGTAGAGCAGCCGCGCCTCGTCGGGGTGGGCCTCGATCCAGTCCCAGACCGCGGCGGTGACCCGCCTGAGCGCGGTGAAGTCACCGGGCTCGTCATCGGAGCGAGCCGCGGCGACGACGGCGTTGGTCGCGCCGACCACCCGCCGCAGCGCCACGTCGAACAGCTCCTCCTTGCCGGAGAAGTGGTAATAGACAGCGGTGGGGACGACCTGGGCCGCTGCCGCGATGTCCTGGACACTCGCCTCGTCGAACCCCTTGCGTGCGAACACCCGGATGGCGGCGCTGATAATAATCTGGCGTCTGGATGGCCGGTGGGCCGGCGGCCTGCCCCGCTCGGGCAGGTCTGCGGGCTCCGCCACGGTGAACGCCTCCCGACCGTCTGTTGCTGTTCGCAGAGCCATGCCGGCCCAGGTGTCCCGCAGCTTTCAGGAGTAATCTGCCACATGACCGCGAGCACCGACCGGAGCGGTGAACCACGACGACCGGCACACCGGCCATCCCGCCGCCCTGATGTCATCGAGGCTGCCACCCGGCTGTTTGCCATGCGTGGCCTGGAAACGGTCACCGTTGCCGACATCGCCGACGAAGCCGGGATGACGCCGGCTGCCGTCTACTACCACTTCCCGTCCAAGGCTGACATTCTACTGGAGGCCATGCGGAGCTTCAGCGACGCCTTTGTCAGGGAACTGGATGTCCGGATCACCGGGCCGGCCGCCGGCGACGGCCCCATCGGTGATCTGCTGACCAGCATGCTGGACTGGCTCGACGGCCAGCGCCTCGCCGGAACGGTCTACTTCGTGACATCGTCCGGGGCCAATCTCGCGGCGGAGGCGTTGCGCCGGGAAACCCGGGTCCGCCTGATGGAGCTGCTCACCCGGGCGGTGCGTACGGCCCGGCTCCCCGCCCAGCGCATACCGGCGGCGGAGGCCGGTGTGATGGCGACAGGCCTGCTGTCTCTGATCGAAACGGCGGCGGCATCCTGGCTGGCCGAGGACGCCATCCTCGAAGGGCTCGGCCGACGCCGTTTCCTGCGGGAGACCGCCGCGCTGGCCGAGCGCATCGTCGGCACCTGACGTCAGCTGGGCTGACGATGACTGTTGAGCTATGCCTCGTCTGAACTATGCCTCGTCGGCATCGGCTGCCGGTGAGGCTGGTTCCACCGGCAGGGCTGGCTCCGCGGGGGCGGATGCCGGTGCCGGGATGTCGACATGCGGCGCCGGAACATCACCAGAAACGGTACCGGAAGCTGGCGGGCCGGGCCGCGCCTGGCCCGCCAGCAGGGACCGCGCGAGCTGGAGACCGGCGCTGCCCTGGGAGAGCGCCTGGGTCAGCAGCTCGCCGATACCGGTCGCGCCATTGAGGAGGATCATCTGGTCGACGTCGCCGAACGGCTTCGCCGCCGCCTCGACGATGGCCGGCCACTGCTCGGCGAGCTGCTGGCCGATCACGGCCTCCTGGTTCACCGACAGGGCGTCCGCCCGCGCCCTGATCCCCGCGGCCTCCGCCAGCCCCTTGGCCTGCAGGGCGTCCGCCTCGGCATCACCGACGGCGCGCCGGGCATGCGCCTGGGCATCACCGAGGGTACGGGTCGACTCGGCCTGCGCCGCCGCCAGCAAGGTCGCCTCCCGGGCGCTCGCCTCAGCCGCGCTGATCTGCGCGTCGCGGCTGGCACGGGCCAGGGTGATCTGCTCATAGGCACGGGCGTCCGCCGGCTTGCGGATCGTCGTCTGCAGCCGCTGTTCCTCCAGGTCCGCCTCAAGCTGGGCAACCTTGGTCTGCTCGACCACGACCTGCTGGTGAGCGGCTGCTTCCGCCAGCGGGCCGGCCTGCTGCCCTCGCGCGGCGGCCTCGTCGACCTCGGCTTGGAAACCCGACTGCTTGATGGAGCTGTCCCGGGCCGCTTCCGCTTTGAGCGCCGCGGCGACCTGTTCCTGCTCGGTCGCCTCACGGTCGGCCTGCGCCTCGGCGATGCGCGCCTGGGCGGCCACGGCGGCGACGTGCGGGCGGCCGAGATTCTTGATGTAGCCGGTGGGATCGTCGATCTCCTGGATCTGCAGGGAGTCAACGATCAGCCCGAGCTTCTGCATCTCCATACCGGAACTCGCCCGGGTCAGCGCCGTCAGTTTCTCCCGATCCCTGATCATATCCTCAATGGTGAGCTGGCCGACTATCGCCCGGAGATGGCCGGTGAAAACATTGTGCACCCGGTCATCCATCTTGTCCTGCTGGTCAAGGAATCTCCGGGCGGCGTTGGCGATCGAGGCGTAGTCATCCCCCACCTTGAAAATCACCACACCGCGCACGCCGACCGGGATGCCCTGCTGGCTGACACAATCGGTACTCAACTGAGCGGCTCGAAGATCCAATGACAGGCGCCGCACGTTCTGCCCGCCCGGGAACACCAGCACCCCTTTCCCGGTGATAATCTTGAAACCCAGGCTTTCCGCCACGGCGTTGTCCGGATTTTTGTACGCCCGTAAGCCGGAGATAATCAGCGCTTCGTTGGGTTCCGCCACCCGCCACATCAACTTGATAACGCCGATGATGCCGATGACACCCGCACCCACCGCGATGAGGATCGGGACCACGCGATCTCCTCTGTTGAGACCCGGATTTGCTGAAACTTACGAGAATGCGCTGGCCAGAAGCCAGAACGGCGTACCCAGCGGTGGTCCTCACAACCTGGTGACGATCACGGTACGGGGCGGGTGATACTCCACGATAAGCACGCGGGAGCCGATCGCGATGGTCACACCGTCCTCAGCGGCATAGGCATGGAACGCCTCCGCGCCACCACGCACGGAAACCATCACCTCGCCCACCATATCCGGCCTGATTGTCCCGGTCACCCGAGCCGTCTTGCCCAGCATGATCTGATCGGCCATGCACTCTCCCACTCGGTATCGGGATAGAGCATAGGCACTCAGAGCGTGTGTGAGATCGTCATTCCGGCTCGCCGCGCCCAGACGTCCCCTGGCTGCGTTGTCGGCCACACCGATACAACTCATCCGGTATCGCTTCGGCCTTCCGCCTTGCCAGGGAGCGCCTGGACACGGCTCACTGATCGAAAGCCCGATCTCACACACGCTCTCATGGTTCCCGACCGTAGGCCCGTGGCGAACAGCCCATACACCATTGTCGGGAGCATGACGATCCAATGCGATCGGATCAGGCGCCGCGGCGGGCACGGCCACCGGCAGCGGTCAGGATGGAGGCTCGCCCGGGGCTCCGCTCCGCCAGGCGTCGGCACCGGCTGACGTGGCCGCGGCTGTGGCGGCCCTGGCCTGCTGGAGTTTCACCTTCGCGATCTCACTGGGCGGCACCTCCAGCTGCCGCGCCCACTGCCGGGTCGCCGACACCACGGCGACGCTGACCAGAGCCATGCCCGCAGCTCCCAGCAGGCCGCCGATACCGACGAGCAGCCCTCCGCCCACCAGCAGCCGCCGGCTGGGCTGAATGCCACGGCCGTATGTCTGCGCACCCATATATCCGCCGCCTTGTCGTCCGGTGTCTTTCCGGCACCGTGCCGCCGGTCAGCCGGTGGTTTGACGGTGCCACCACCACGAGACCCGCGACATCAGCCCGGAGCTTTCCCGTCACCGATTCTGGCCGCTCGGGGCCGCGGCGCATCACCCGCCGCGAGTGATTCAGGACCGGTGATTCAGGACCGCGGGCGCGCCATCCGGATGGGTGGGATAGCCATCCGGATGGGTGGGATGCGGACGGCCGGGTGGCCCCCCGCATCCCACCCGCTGTCAGCCGTGCCGGGTGGTCTCAGCCGTCGGCGGGGACGGCCGAGACCACCGTGACCGTGCCGGCCCCGCCGTCCACCGTCACCTCGACACCGTCGCGCAGCCGCGCGGTGCCGTCGCCCACCGAGATGACACACGGGATGCCGAGCTCGCGGCAGACCACGACCGCGTGGCTGTTGAGGCCGCCCACGTCCACCACGGCCGCGCCAGCCACCAGGAACAGCGGCGTCCACGCCGCGTCCGTGATGGGGGAGACCAGGACCTCGCCGGGCTCGAGGGCGTCGCAGCCGGCCAGATCGGTGATGATGCGGACCCGGCCGGTGTAGACACCGTGGCTGCCCCCGACGCCGGTGAACACCTCCCCCACCGCCGCGGCCGGGCTCTCGCGGTCCCGCCGCGGCCAGGTGGCGATGTCGGGGTCCTCGGCGACGAAGAACGGCGGCTCCAGCTGGGCCAGTTCGGCGTACTCGACCAGCCGCCGCGCGATCACCGGCGTGAACCGGCCGGGGTCGGTGAGGTAGCCGTCGAGCTCGTCCGCGAGCAGCATCATGATGTCCTCGGGATGGGCGAAACGACCGGCCTCGACGCCGCGGCGGCCCAGCTCGCGGATTGCCATGCGGATCTCGTGCAGCGCCGCGACGCAGTTGGACTTGGTGCGTTCCCGCGCGGGCATCCAGACGTCGACCGCCCGCATACCGATGTCGAAGGTGGCAAGAGCCTCGGCGTTGCCAGCGAGCGCCTCGCGGATCTCCGCCGCGATCCGCGCGCGGCGGGCGGCGAGCATGTCGTGACGCAGGGCCGGCGACTCCGAGTCCGGGCTGGTGCGGAGCCGGTCGACCAGGGCAAGCGCCGCGGCGGGATCCACCTCCCACGCCAACGAGTGGATGTCCCACTCGTTGGGGCCACGGTCACCGTAGCTGTCGAGGAAAGCGGCGAAGGCGTCCCGGAAGAGGGCAACATCGCCCGTGGCGTCCTCGCCCAGGGCGATCGCCACCGTGGCTGGGCCCTTGTCGAACAGCGTGGTCAGCTCGGTGGACCCGGTCACGGCGCGGGACAGGTCCCACAGGCCCACCGCGGGCGAGGCGGAGTCGATGCCGCCGATACCACTGATCACATCGAGCAGGTCGCTGCCGCGTCCCACACTTTCGCAGATCGGCCCGAGGATACCGGGGCCGAAACTCGCCGGGAGGCTGGAGAACACGTGCCGGTAGAAGATGCTCTTCTCGCTCTCGTCGAGCAGAGCACGGACCCGGGCGACCAGTTCGCTCTCGGAGAGCGTCGTGAGATCGGGCCGTTCGCGACGCCACGCCCGCACGCGATCACGATCGGTCATGGCATCGGTGAACTCCGTGGTCGCGAGGAGCCGCTGCACCGAAGCGCCGGCCGCAGCCGCGCGCTCGGCGTCGACGTCGTCGGGATGCGCGACGTAGGGCGGGATGTCGGGCCGTTCCCCGACGAAGGCCCGGTCGGTCTGCTCGACCGGCATCCCCAGCCGCAGCGAGAACAGCCGCATGTGCGACAGGTTGAGGTAGAAGTAGCCTCCGAACAGCCCCGCGATCTCGGGCCGGTCCGCCGACATCTCGTCGGGGCGGTAGACCCCGATGTCGATGAAACCCTGCCGCCACGCCCGCAGGACGCTGACATAGGCGAGTGTCCAGCCCAGGGGGCTCGCGGGCGCGGGCAACGTCTCGCCCGCGTTGGCCCTGGTGTAGTGGGGCAGCCGCGGGCTGCGCTCCCAGTCTGCGACCCAGCTCTGCACGGCGCGTCCTCTCTCCGCTGATGCCAGGCGCCAGTACGGACACACATGTAATGGCCGGCACGAATGTGACGGCCATTACATGGCACTAACTATGTGTTGTCAACAGAAAGTCTGCGATGCGCACGCCTGCACGGCCGGGCTCACCCGGCCCGGCCGAGATCCTCGACCAGCTCGATGACGTTGCCCTCGGGATCAGCCCAGAAGGCGATCAGCCGCCCGCTCGCCTCGACCAGCTCCGGCTCTGACAGCGGGCTCGCTCCCCCACGACGCATCCGCTCGGCGGCCCCCACCGCATCGGCGGCGTACAGGGTGAGGTAGGACAGGCCGCGGCGGGCGGTCAGCGGCACAGCCGGCGCGAGCGGGCCCGTGCCGGTGGCGGGCCGCAGCAGCTTGATCCGCTCCCCCCACGGGGTGCGCAGCCAGACCACGGTGGCCGCCGCCCCCAGGCCCAGTTTGGCGTTGAGCTCGGCAGGCACGTCCGAACGGTGCGCCTCGGTACAGCCGAGCGCCTCACGGTAGAAGCGGACCATGCCCACCAGGTCGTCGACGACGATCCCGACCTCCAGCGGCCGGGTCATCACCAGCGCCGGGGTGGACGAGGGCGGGGTGGCCATCGCCCCTCCTCCCCGCGCCTTCTCGACCGCACGTCACCGTGACACCCATCACAGCCGAGAAACTAAATGCTGTCAATAGTAAGAACGTCCGACGCCGGGGAGAACCGGCCATGTCCCCGCAGGAGCGCACGCAGCCCCGCGGCGAGCCGGGGCGCGATCCGCTCGGGCGGCTCGGCACGCAGCCGCTCGGAGATGACCTCGATCGACATACCCACCTCGGGACGGCGGCGGGCCGCGGCCGCCAGCAGACCGGTCAGGTCGAACTCGCCGTCACCGAGCGGCCGCCGGTTGGCCAGGCAGTCAGCCAGCAGGTCGTCGTCCTCGGCCACCAGCGGCCCGTCGGACAGCTGTAGCCGCACGACATACGGCCAGACACCGTCGCCGAGGTCGTCCGGGGTCTGGCCGCCGCGGTAGACGTGCCAGACGTCCAGGCAGACCCCGCCGTTGGCCCGGCCGGCGGCACGCACCAGCGACGCCGCCGTGGCCCCGTCGGGGATATTGGTGAACGGCAGGAACTCGACGCCGAGCACGACACCCGTCCCGACGGTCGCCGCCCGGTCACAGGCCCCGGCGAAGCGGGCCACCGCGTCATCCCAGCTCCCCGCATAGGGACCGATGACTCCCACGTAGGGCACCCGCAGCCGCTCCGCGACCGCCCAGCAGACCTCTTCGGCCTCGTCGGGCTGGCCGCCCAGCGGTCGCAGCACGTCGAGCTCGCCCACGGTGACGCCACCCTCGGCGAGCGCGTCCTCCAGCTCGGCCAGGCCGTGGCCGGCCGCCAACCAACGGCGCAGCCAGCTCAGGCTGAGACCGATGGAGGTGAAGCCGGCGGCACGCGCCACCTGTGCCCGCCGCAGCGGCTCCAGCGGGGGCAGCGAATAGAACGACAGCACCACCCTGGCGAGGTCCTCCGGCCCGGCCCGGCCGGGCACGGGGACGCGCCGGGGCAGCCCGCCATCGGCACCTGCGATCACAGCCATCGGGCTCCTTCACGAACACGTGCGCCGCCTATCGGCGTCGGACTCGCATACGGGCAACGCCTCCCGGACCGGCCGGAGCGGACCCGGACCGTGCTGGCAGGTGCGCCGTGCCCGCCGGGAGCGGCTCACTGGGCGACCACTCCCGCCGCGCCGCTGGGACCCGTGGGCAGCTGCAGCGACATCAGCTCGACATACTCGGCCAGCCCATGTTCACCCAGTTCGCGTCCGACACCGGAGCGCCGGAAACCCCCGAACGGGGCAAGCACGCTGAACCGCCCGCCGTTGATCGCCACCTGGCCGGTGCGCAACCGGCGCGCCACCGCGATCGCGGCCGCCTCGTCCGCGGCGAACACCGCGCCGGACAGGCCGTAGTCGGAGTCGTTGGCGGCGGCGACGGCCTCGTCGGCGTCCGCTACCGGGATGACCGCGAGCACTGGCCCGAAGATCTCCTCGCGGGCGAGCACCGCGTCGTTACGCAGGCGGCTCACCACGGTAGGACGCACGAAGTAACCGCGGTCGAGCCCAGGCACGGGCCCTGGGCCGCCGACGAGCACGGTGCCCTCGTGCCTGGCCTTGTCCAGATAGGACGCGACCGAACGTGCCTGCGCGGCCGAGGCGACCGGCCCGATCGTGGTCGCCGGGTCCAGCGGATCGCCGACCACCTGCGCCTCGACCAGGGCGACCAGGCGCTCCTCCACCTCCTCGAGCAGCTCGTGGGGGACGAGCAGCCGGGTGGTCGCCGAACAGGTCTGGCCGTTGTTGACAAAGCAGCCCCGCACGGCGCTGGTGACCGCACGGCCGAGGTCCGCGCCCGGGCAGAGGATGAAGGCGGACTTGCCGCCGAGCTCCAGGGTCAGCCGCTTGATACCGGGCCCGGCGAGCTGGGCGACCCGCGCGCCCGCGGCCGTCGACCCGGTCAGGCTGACAAGGTCGACCTCGGGATGACCGGCAAGGGCCTCCCCGGCCACGGGCCCGCGGCCTGTCACGATGTTCAGGACACCAGCGGGCAGGCCAGCCTCATGGGCGACGTCGGCGAGGGCGAAGGCCGCGAAGGGCGCCACGCTGCTCGGCTTGGCCACCACCGTGCATCCGGCGGCGAGCGCCGGGGCAACCTTGGCGGCCAGCTGGTAGAGCGGATAGTTCCACGGTGTGATCGCGCCGACGACCCCGGCGGCGACCCGCAGCACGAGCGACGATCCGATCCGCTCCTCCAGCGGGAGACGCTCGGCGACATCGGCGGTCGAACGGATGACGGACACGGCCAGACCCACCTGGATGCGCTCGGACGTGACCAGCGGCGTGCCGACCTCACGGCTCATCAGCGTCGCGAGCGCGGCGCCGCGGGCCTCGAGGCCATCGGCAATCATCCGCAGCAACGCGATCCGGTCGCTTCTGGGAGTGGCCGACCATCGCTCGAAGGCGCCCCGCGCGGCCATGACGGCAGCGGTGATGTCGGCAGCCTCGCCCGCCGGCACCACGCCGATGATCTCCTCCGTCGCCGCCTCGATGACCTCGATCGTCCCGCTGCCGCTCGGCGCCCGCCACGCACCGCCGAGGTAGAGCCCGGTCCTTCGGTCCATGCGCTCCTCCGAGACAAGCCCAGGCTTTGTCGAACAACGGTTTCCGGAACACGTCGTAAGACACCATCCAGCGGAGATGACCCTCGGAGAATCCAGCAAAACCAGGCCCTTCGCAACCGCCTTGTACCGTTCGTCCTTGTACCGTTCGTCCATGGATCGCCGGATGTTGCTCTCCTTGCTGGCTATCGGCGCCGCGCAGGCTCTGGTCAGTTGCTCGGCCCAGCCCGCGGCTCCGGCGGCACCGCGTCCCGCCGGGGCGCCCATGCCCGTTTCCGCCCGCCCCCCCGGAAACCAGCTCGCCGCGCCGCGCCCGGCGCCAGCGGCACAGCAGACGCTTCCGCCCATCCCTGCTGCCCACCCGGAAAACCCGGCGGTGGTGTTCGGCGCACCCGCGCCAACCCGGCGGATCGCGATCACGATTGACGACGGCTACTCGCCCGAGACCGTGGCCGGTTATGTGGAGTTCGCGCGACGGTCGGGAATCCCCATCACCTTCGCGCCCAACGGCGCCTACCGGGCGATCTGGGACCGGCACGCCGACGTCCTGCGTCCCCTGATCGAAACCGGCCAGGTCCAGATCGCGAACCACACCTGGACACATCTCCAGCTGCCTGGCCGCCCGGACGACGCGATCCGCGCGGACATCGAGAGAAACGAGGACTGGATCGAGCGGACCTTCGGTATCACCTCGCGCCCCTGGTTCCGGCCGCCCTACGGTTCGCACAACGCACACGTCGACGCGCTCGTGGGCGAACTCGGCTTTACCAGAATCCTGCTGTGGAACGGGAGTTTCGGCGACTCGACACCGATCAGTCCCGAGCAGCTCATGGGCCTGGCCAGCCGCTACCTGCAACCAGGAACAATCATGCTCGGTCACGCCAACCACCCGACGGTCCTCGGGCTGTTCGATCAGATCCAGCAGCTCATTGCCGAACGCAGGCTGGAGCCGGTCACGCTGGACACGATGTTCCAGACCTCCCGGGCCGTCGGCTGAATCCGCCCGCTCTCCCGCCTGCCTATGCGGCCTGCTGTACGGCGGTTTCGGCTCGAGAACCACGGTGGCCGCCAGCCCGGTGCAGACAACAAGCGCCGAGCCGTCGACGATGAGGCTGCCAACGGACGAGGAGAGTGGGAGGGCGATGGCGACGCCGATGATCGAAGTGAAGGCGGTAACCAAACGGTTCGGGTCAGTCAACGCGCTGGCCGGCGTCGGCCTGACGGCCGGGGCGGGTACGGTTCTCGGGCTGCTCGGCCCCAACGGCGCCGGCAAGACCACCCTGGTGCGGATCCTGAGCACACTGCTCAAACCGGATAGCGGCCAGGCCACGATCGCCGGGTACGACGTCGTCCGGGACGCGCAGCGGCTCCGTTCCATGATCGGGCTTGCCGGCCAGTACGCCGCCGTGGACGAGCTGCTCACCGGACGGGAGAACCTTGAGCTGGTCGGTCGGCTTTACCATGTCGGAAGAGCCGAACGGCGGCGGCGGGCGCAGGAGGTGCTGGAGCGCTTCTCGCTCACCGAGGCGGGCGACCGGCAGGTGAAGACCTACTCGGGTGGGATGCGACGGCGCCTCGACCTCGGCGCGAGCCTTGTCGGGCATCCGTCCGTACTGATCCTGGACGAGCCCACCACCGGGCTCGACCCGCGGACCCGCAGCGAGCTGTGGACGCTCATCGAACAGCTGGTCACCGACGGTACGACCGTCGTGCTGACGACCCAGTACCTCGAAGAGGCCGAACGCCTCGCGCACCAGATCGTCGTCATCGACCGGGGCCGGGTGGTTGCCGCCGGCACCGCCGACGAACTCAAGACCCGCGCCGGCGGTGCCGTGCTCGAAGCCCGGGTCGTCGATCCCGGCGACCTGCACCGGGTCGCCGCCCTCCTGACCGACCTGGGCGACGGGCCGCCGCAGCTGGACACCGAGCGGCGCCGGGTCGCGGTCCCGACCGGTGGCGGGGCCAAGGTCCTGCTGGCCGCGGGGCGCCTTCTCGACGACGACGGGGTCACCCTGGACGACCTCGGTATCAGGCGTCCCTCCCTCGACGATGTCTTCCTCTCCCTGACCGGCCACGTAGCCACCGAGGCGGCCGATGACGAGACGAGCGGCCAGCCCGCCGTCATGGCCGGCCCGCCCCCGCCGCCCCCGGCAGCCGCGGCAGCCGCGGTCTCCGCGACACCGGGAAGGAACTCATGAACGCCGTCGCCCTTGGTCAGCCAGCGGCGCGCACAGCGTCGCTCACTCCGGTCATCGCGCTGGGCGACATCGCCGGGATCGCCCGGCGCAACCTCGTCCGGCTCATACGCACACCCCAGCTGCTGCTCATCTCCAGTGCCCAGCCGGTGCTGATCCTGCTGCTGTTCCGTTACGTCCTCGGCGGCGCCATCGCCATCCCCGGCAGCAGCTACGTCAACTACATCGTCCCGGCGGTGTTCGTGGAGGCGTCGCTCATCGGTGGCGCGGCAACCTCGGTCGGGCTGGCCGAGGACCTCAAGAGCGGGATCATCGACCGGTTCCGCGCGCTGCCCATGGCCCGCTCGGCCGTGCTCGCGGGACGTACCGTCGCCGACCTGTGCCGCGCCGTCGTGGTGCTGGCGATGATGATCGCGGTCGGGGTCCTGGTCGGGTTCCGTTTCAACAACTCCGCTGCCGCGATCATCGCCGGGCTCGGGCTCGTGCTGCTGTTCGGGTACGCCATGTCGTGGGTGTTCGCATCCATCGGCCTCGCCGTGAAGGATCCCGAGACAGCCCAGGTCGCCTCGATTCTGCCCTTCTTCCTGCTGGTGTTCCCAAGCTCGGCGTTCGTGCCCGTGAGCACCATGCCGGGCTGGCTGCAGGGTTACGCGAAGGCCCAGCCAGCCAACATCACAATCAACGCGGTGCGGACGCTCATGGAGGGCGGGCCCGCCTCGCACTGGGTGTGGCAGTCGGTGGTCTGGTCGGTGGGCATCAGCGCGGTGTTCGCCCCGCTGGCCGTGCGCCAGTACCGCAACCTCACATCATGATCATATTTCATGATCATATCGGTGGGCGCGGATCGCCGGCCCCCGGGGAGGCGGGGCTTGGCTTGCGGCCGTGCGGGGATCTACCGTGAGGTAACAATCGGGGTGGGGATGCCGAGGGCGGGTACACGGAAGGGCACAGACAGGTGGAAGCGGGCGATGGGCACGTAACCGACCTGCTCGGAGCATGGGCGCTCGACGCCTGCGACGCCGAGGAGGCCGACGCGGTGGCGGCGCATGTCCGCGGCTGCCCATCCTGCGCGCGGGAGGCGGCGACGCTGCGGCAGGCAGCGGCGGCGCTCACCATGCTCACCGTGCGGGCGGACACCGACGCGTGGTTGCCGCCGCCGGCCGCGCGGGTGC
>NZ_CAKJTP010000075.1:0-9286 GCF_917627335.1 Protofrankia sp. CiT1
GGCATGCGCAAAAACGATCACGTTATCCAGATAGTGGTGGGTTTTCCTGTTGAAATCACCGCCACAGGTGATGAGGCGTAGTTCCGGACGATCAACCGTGCCGTAGACGTCCGCCGCCGGGAAGGCACTCTTCGAGACCTCCTGGATGCGGTCCACCACAAATCGCACAACCGTTCCGTCAGCCCTTTTTATCTCCACCAAGTCATTTTGTTTGATCTTCTCAAGGCGGTAGAAAACAGCTGGCCCGGTTGTTGAGTCGTAATGTCCGACGAGGACGGCCGCACCGACGTCACCTGGACGCGGGCCATATTCGTACCAGCCGATTTCACCCCAGGACGTCGGCACCTGGAGCGTTCCGTCCGAGTTGAGCCCAACCGGCCCGACGGCCGCAGCCGTGCCCAGCGCGGGAATATTCAGGAAGATCGGCCGGCTATCAGCCGTACGCGCCGGAGCGGACACCGCCGCAGACGTACCAGCTGGTGGTTTATCCGTGGCAACGACGCCTGTTGGGACAGTCGTCGCAGGAATTCCAATGTCCTTCCCGAATTCCTGCGAAACAAGCCTCTGGCCGCTCACTCCAATCAGGATGAGTCCAAGCAGAATCAGCCACCGTGCCGGCAAGAGGACTTTCGGCTTCCTCCCGGCAATATCGCGTCCCATGCCGTTCCCCCAGACATCAAATGGCTACTGTGTTGCCCGCGGTAACAGTACCGCTACCGCATGAGAGAAGAGGAAGGTCATGACGCACAGAATTGGCCGGGGTGTGGTGATGCTGGCAATATCGGCAGCCACCGCATTCTTTGTTGGCATTAACCCCGTATCCGCGTTTGCGAATGACGACTCGTGGGACTCGGACTCGCACCACAGCTGGACGATCGATGCGCCGGACAGCCCGACTGCGACGGCCAGCGCCAGCGCCAGCGCCAGCGCGACACCGACGGCTGCCAGCACCACCACAGCCCCCACGCCAACGGCCGCCGCCAGCACCACGGCGCCAGCATGGGGCGGTACGATCACGGCGCCGACTGCTGCCAGCACCACCGCGGCGCCGACAGCGGCCAGCACCACCGCAGCCCCCACGCCAACAGCGGCTGCCAGCACCACCGCGGCGCCGACGGCTGCCAGCGCGCCGTCGTACGGCGCTCCCCACGACTACAAGTGGGACAGCAAGAAGGACGACAAGTCCTGGGAAGGCGCCAAGAAGGACGACAGGTCCTGGTCGGAGGCCAAGTCCTACCCCGCGCCGTCGCATGGCGTCGACGCCGGTGGCGGCGGCACCGCGCCGTCGTTCCCGATCACTCCGGTCGCCGGTGCGGGGCTCGGTGCCGCGATGCTCGGCGCGGGCCTCACCGCTCGTCGCAGGAATCGCGCGACGCAGTGACCAACGGGTCTGGATGCGCCTGGATCTCAGCAGGCGCATCCAGACCGCGGTTGGGCCGACGAGCGCGCGATCGTAACTCCCTCCGCGCGCCGCAGGCTCCAGGGAAGACGAGTCCGGGGGGCGCCGCCGCCGAAGTTTCCCCGCGGCCACCCGAACCGCTGGCCGTCCGGATAACAAGAGCATCCGGGCGGCCGGCAGCCTCTCCCAGCCGGCAGCCAACACCGGACACGGCCCCAGCCCCAGCCCCAGGCCCAGGTTCGCCGGAGCCCTGGGTGACGCGGTGCGAGTCCCGACCGCGTCACCCAGGGCCCAAGCCTGCCTCAGCCATGGGGTAACGTAGGGCGCGTACGGGACGTGGCGCAGCTTGGTAGCGCACCAGACTGGGGGTCTGGGGGTCGCAGGTTCGAATCCTGTCGTCCCGACCAGTATCAAAGTGGCCGCTGACGGGACAGACACCCAGGTCAGCGGCCACTTTTTGTGGATCTTCTTGTTCCCGTCCGGGGTCAGGCTGATCGGGCTTGGGGACCATTTGGGGACCGGGCGGCGCCCAGGTGCCTACTCAGCAGCACTCCGGCGTCGTCGTTGAGGAAGATCGGTTGCAGGCTATTCGTCAGGGCTGCCCACCTGGCTCAGGTGGCGCCGCCAACCCGCACTTGAAGTACGGGCCGTAACGTAAATACGGTCTAGCAATTTCTGTGCGGGTCGCCTAGACTGCTCCCCGCATCGGTCCGCCAACGCACGGAGCTCCTGGTCAGAGCGCCATCCAGGGTCCTGGAGGAGGTCTCGGACCAGGACCCGGACTTTTGGGTGCTCTCGGATCTGCTTGGGCGCGATGCGCTCGGCCTCCAGAAGCGCGGCGATGGCTGGAGGGTTCCTTCCGGGCACCTGCCGCCGACCGAGGCCGGCGGGTGGGCTGTCCGATCCCCGCTACGCAGAGCGATGACGGCTCGCGGCCGAAGGTAGCCCACAACATGCCGCTACGATGTTGCCATGACCGAGATGCCGCTCCCAGACGGCGAGCAGCTTGCCGCTGTGGCCCGCGAGGCCGCCTCGTCCGGGCAGGTTGTCTACCTGACCGAACGAGGCCGGCGGCTGGCCGCGATCGTCCCGGCGGGCTTGGCCGAACTGCTCGAACGCGGCGGCGAGGCGGCCCACGGACGGCGTGTTCTCGGCGCCCGCGCCGCTGGCCGCAGCGGGCGACACGACATCTCCGAGCGGATCGAGGAGATCCTCGCCAGCGAGGTGGCGCCGTAGCTCTCGTCGTCGACGCAGGCCCGCTCTACGCCTATGTCGACGCCGACGACCAACACCACGAGGCGTGCGCCGAGCTGTTGGAAACCCACCCCGGTCCTCTGATCGTGCCGACCCTGGTGGTGACCGAAGTTGTCTACCTGCTCGGCACCCGCCTCGGCACGCACGCTGAGCTTCGATTCATCGCGGACTTGGCCTCCGGCGCGTTCGACGTCGAACCTGTCCACCCAACCGACTGGCTACGCATCGCTGACCTCGTCAACCGCTACCGCAGCCTGCCCCTCGGCACCGTGGACGCATCCGTGATCGCGTGTGCGGAACGCCTCGGCGTCGACGAAGTCGCCACTGTCGACCGGCGCCACTTCACCATCGTCAAGACACACCGAGCGCTGACGCTCCTACCCTGACCCGCGCTGAAAGGCGCGGCTCCAACCGGAGGATTTAGAGGGCCCGGCAATAGGGACGCGGCGTCGCGGGGCTGGGGCACACACCCCACCCCGCTCCCTGATCTACGCACCTGTTGCCGGTCGGTCTGATGTGGGCCGACCCGTCGGTGTGCTGATCGTCACTGGCGCTTCTCACCTCGCTCGCGCACCCGGATAGAGATCTCGATCGGAGTTCCGGCGAAACCGAAGTCCTCGCGCAGCCGCCGCTCCAGGAAACGACGGTAAGCCGGTTCCAGGAATCCCGTCGAGAAGATGACGAACCGGGGCGGCCGCACACCGGCCTGCGTCGCGAACAGCACCCGGGGCAGCCGCCCGCCCCTCGACGGCGGCGGGGTGGCCGCCACGACCTCGCCGAGCCAGGTGTTGAGCCGGCCGGTGGAGATACGCGTCCCCCATGACTCCAGGGCGGACCGCAGGGCTGGCGCGAGCCGGTCGACCGCGCGGCCGGTCATCGCCGACACGTTCACCCTCGGCGCCCAGGCAACCCGGCCGAGGTCTCGGATGATCTCACGTTCCAGAGTGAGGCGACGGTCCTCGTCAAGCAGGTCCCACTTGTTGAACGCCAGCACCAGCGCCCGCCCGGCGTCGACCACCATGGTGATCACCCGTTGATCCTGCTCGGTCAGTGGCTCGCCGGCATCCAGCAGGACGATCGCGACCTCAGCGGCTTCCAGCGCCGCCGCGGTGCGCAGCGAGGAGTAGTACTCCGCTCCGGTCGCCTCCCGTACCCGGCGCCGCAGACCGGCGGTGTCCACGAACTTCCACACCTCGCCCCCGACGGTCACCAGCTCGTCGACTGGATCGCGGGTGGTACCGGCGACCTCGTGCACCAGGGAGCGCTCCGTCCCGGCGAGCCGGTTGAGCAGGCTGGACTTCCCCACGTTCGGCCGGCCCAGCAGCGCTACCCGCCGTGGGCCGGTCACCTCCTCGAAGCGCTCCCGCGGGGCCGCGGGGAGAGCCGCGAGCACGGCGTCGAGCAGATCGCCGCTGCCACGGCCGTGCAGGGATGAGACAGGATGCGGCTCGCCAAGCCCGAGGCTCCACAGCGCGGCCGCGTCCGCTTCCGTCCGGGCGTCGTCGACCTTGTTCGCCGCGAGGACGACGGGCAGCCCCGAACGCTGCAGCACGCGCGCGACAGCTTCATCCGCGTCGGTTGCGCCCACCGTGGTATCGACCACGAACAGCACCGCGTCGGCTGTGTCCAGGGCGACGCGCGCCTGCTCGGCGACGCGGGCGGCAAGCCCACGCGCGTCCGGCTCCCAACCACCGGTGTCGACGACGACGAAACGCCGCCCACTCCAGGTCGCGTCATAGGCGACCCGGTCGCGGGTCACGCCCGGGATGTCTTCGACGACCGCGGCCCGCCGGCCCAGGATCCGGTTCACCAGCGTCGACTTGCCGACGTTGGGGCGGCCGACAATCGCCAGCACGGGCTGCCGCTCGGTGCCACCGAGCGGGTGCTCGGCCTCGTCCTGCGGTAGCTGCGAAGCCACACCCACAACGTCCTCGTCTCTGTTTGTCATGTCTGTTCGCCATCGTTCCGGTACCGCCGTGACCACAGCCGCTCGGTCATGCCGGTGACAGCCCCCCGCGGTGGCTTCCCGGCTGCGGCTTCCCGGCGGCCTCGACGCGGGAGCCGAGCACGTCACGATCAGCTGGGCAGGCGAGCCCGCACGAGATGGTCGGCGATCCGCAACCGGATGTCCTCCGCCACGGCCGCCAACGCTCGGCGCGATCGCGGGTTCGCCGGAACCACCACGTCGAACGGACGCCCGAACACCACCCGGGTGGGCACGGAGCGCCTGGGCCACCGGGCACCCTTCGGCAGGGCCCGAGCGGTGTCGATACATGCGACCGGCAACACCGGGCACCGTCCGTGAACAGCAAGATAGGCGATACCGTGCTGCACCGTCTCCAGCTCGCCCGTTCCCCGGGTGCCCTCCGGAAACACCCCGATGACTCCGCCGCGCCCCAACTCGTCAAGCGCGGTGTGCAGGGCGGCCCGATCCGGCCGGCCACGGTCGACCGGGATCTGGCCGGCAATGGTCAGCAGCATACCAAGTATGCCGCCGTACATTTCGGACTTCACCAGGCAGCGTACCGTACGTGGTGATTCGATGACGACCAGCGGGCCGTCCAGCAGACTGCTGTGGTTTCCCGCAAAGATCACCGGGCCGGTCGCCGGCACGTGCTCAAGTCCCTGGAGGGTCACCCGCATGACGATCTGGTTCAGGACAAACCGCACCGGTGGCTTGAGCGCCCTGTGCGCGACGCCGCGGTAGGGCCTGGACGCCGCCCCGCGCCGCGGCACGCGCGCCGGAGGCTGCCCGGCGCCCGCTTCCATGGCGTCGGGGCTTTCGGCGGTCATGACGCGTCGGCCGTTACCCGTTCGCAGTGCAGCAGAACCTCGTCCACAACAGCCTCAATGGACAGGCTGGTCGAGTCGAGCATGATCGCATCCTCGGGGACAGCCAGCGGATCCGCGGCACGCGTCGAGTCCAGCGCATCCCGGCGATCGAGCTCAGCGAGGGTACGGGCCACGTCGTCGATGCCCTTCTCCCCGAGCTGATGCGACCGCCGCAACGCCCGGACCTCGGTCGAGGCCGTCAGGAACACCTTGACCGGAGCCTGCGGAGCAACGACCGAACCTATGTCACGGCCTTCTACCACGATGCCCGTCGGGGACGCCGCGATGATCTGCCGCTGGCGAGCGACGAGAAGACGCCGGACCGCCGGCACCGCGGCAACCGCGCTCACCGCGTTCGTGACCGCCCTGCCGCGGATCTTGTCCTCCACGGCTTCGCCGTTCACCGCGATCGTGGGACTGTCCGGACTGGTACCGACAGCCAGCACCACCCGTTCGGCCAGTTCCCCCACAGCGCTGTGATCTTCAAGGTCGATCCTGCTCTCCAAGGCGACCTGTGTCACCGCCCGGTACATCGCGCCGGTGTCGAGATAGCGCAGGCCCAGCCGTCGGGCGATCTCCCTGGCGACGGTGCTCTTGCCGGAGCCTCCCGGCCCGTCGACGGCTACGACCAATCCCTCGGACAATCCCTCGGACGTCAATACCTGACTGTGCCCGGTGCAGCGGCCTTCGCCGCCCGTGGACACTTCCTGATTGTCAGTGGCCGTTACGCCCACTGACTCACGGGAACCGCGGTCCTGCTCCACCGCTTCCTCCGTCCAGACGCGACAATTACGCACAAGACCGTGCACACACGAAAACCGCGCATAGGTGGAATCCGCGTACACACAGTAACCCGACTACATCAGAAAACCGTCAGCAACCGACACGGTGAAACCGGCCCAGCCGACCCAGCCAGCCCAGCCGGCCCAGGTCGTCACCCAAGCCGCCGGCCAGGTCAAGGCCGATGTGGTCAGCCCGGATCAGGCTACTCGGGGCCGCCCACCCACGAAGGATGGCGTTCACGACCTGCGATAGGCGGTCCAGCCGGCGGCGGCAAGCCGATCCAGCAGCGTACCCACGATATCGGGCGAAACAGCGATCTCCACAATGCCGGCCGGAGCGTCGAGATTGTGCTCAAACGCGGCGATATCCTCAATATTGATCTCCCAGCCGCCGATCGTCGCAAACAGCTCGCCTAGCTGACCGGGCCGGTCCGCAAGCACCACTCCGACCCAGGCCCAGGCCAACGGCCGCATCGCCGCGCTGGCCTTGCGCGGCAAAAGCGCCCGGCCGGTGTTTCCAGCCGCCATGAGCCCGCGGACAACCTCGATAACCTCCTGTTCACCACCCCGGTCGAGCACCTCGGCCAACCTGGCGAGCTTTTCGCTGAGCAGCCTGGCCCGGACAGCGACGGGCCCGCGGTTGCCCTCCAGAATCGACGACCACAGGCTGGGATCGCTGTCGGCCAAGCGGGTGGCGTCCCGGAACCCCTGGCCCGCAAGAGCCAGCTCGCCTGCGTCGAGGTCGGGGGTGGCGGCGGCCAGCAGGCTCGCGACCACCTGCGGCAGGTGGGACAGGACAGCCATCGCCGTGTCATGACGGTCGGGCGTCGCGCGCACCGGTGTGGCACCGCACGCCCGCGCGATCGCGATCGTGGCGGCCAAGGCGGCAGGTGAGGTGTGCGGCACCGGGCAGACGACCCAGGCTCGCTCGGCGAACAGGTCAGCACGGGCCGAGGCCGCGCCGCCGCGCTCACGCCCGGCGATCGGGTGCGCGGGGCACCACATCGACAGATCGCATCCAGCCTGGACGGCCTCGACGATCGGCCGGGCCTTCACGCTCGCGACATCACTGACCGTCTCGGCGAGCCCCGCCCGCTGCACCTTCCGTAGCTCACCGGCGACAGCGTGCGGAGGAACCGCGATGACCGCATGCCCCACGGGCTCACCATGCCATGGCTGGCCGGCACCCATGGCCTCGGCGACCTTGATCTGTTCAGGATCGATGTCGGCCAGCAGGACCTCGATGCCGTGGACGCCCAGTGCCAGCCCGATACTGGTACCGATCAGGCCGGCCCCCACCACACCGACCCGGCCCGGCGGCGGTCCGGGGGGCGGGAATCCCGGTGTGGCGGGCGCGACAGTCACCGCGCCACCCTACGGCGTGTTTCGGGAGTCGTCGTTCGACCAGGGAGCCAGACAGCCGGCTTGCCCAAACGCGCGCCACCAGCCAGCCGAACACGGGAGGCACGGCAGGCGCGACAGGCACGGGAGGCGTTCCCGGCCTGCACGGAACTGATTGTGACGGCAGTCATGGCGACATCCGCGTCACAGCGCGACCTCGTGGTAGAGCGCGCCGACCTCCGCCTGGGAAAGGTGCCGGGTCCGGCCGGCCCGCAGCGAGCCGAGATACACCGGCCCGATCCGGGTCCGCACCAGCCGGCGCACCGGGTGGCCCACGGCGTCCATCAGGCGACGCACGACGTGCTTACGCCCCTCGTGCAACGTGATCTCAAGCATGACCCGCGGCCCGGCCGAGCTCACGATCCGCACGGCGTCCACGGTCACCATCCCGTCCGTGAGGGTGACCCCCGCCCGCAGCCGGCGCGGCACGTCCCGACCGACCGGCCCACTCACCTCGACCAGGTAGGTCTTGGCGACACCGAACGACGGATGCGCCAGCCGATGTGCCAGCTCCCCGTCGTTGGTGACCAGCAGCAGGCCCTCGCTGTCGGCGTCGAGCCGCCCGACGTGGAACAGGCCGGGGGCGTGGTCGGTCACCAGGTCCGCGACGGTCGGTCGGCCCCGGTCGTCCGACATCGCCGACAGCACCCCGACCGGCTTGTTCAACGCGAGGTGAACCAGGCCCGCCTTGGTCACGACCCGTGCGCCGTCGACCTCGATGACCGCGGTCTGCGGGTCGACCCGAAGGCCCTGCGCCTCGACGACCCGGCCGTCCACCCGCACGCGGCCCGCGGCGATCAGCTCCTCGCTGTGCCGCCGGGACCCGAGCCCCGCCGCCGCGAGAACCTTCTGCAGCCGGACGCCCTCGGTATTCACGTCACCGGTTGTCATGAGCCCAGAATGTCATGAGCCGACAATGTCATCCACGTCGGCGATGCCGGGCAGCAGCGGGGCGAGCGGAGGCAGTTCGTCGAGGTGGCGCAGACCCATCCGTTCCAGGAAGTAGGCAGTCGTCCGGTAGAGCGTCGCCCCGCTCTCCGGGTCGCTGCCCGCCTCCTCCACGAGCCGGCGGGTGGTCAGCGTACGGATCACACCGTCGGCGGACACACCCCGCACCGCGGAGATCCGCCCACGGCTCACCGGCTGCTGGTAGGCGACGATCGCCAGCGTCTCCAGCGCCGCCTGGGACAGTTTCGGGCTCTGCCCGGCGAGCACGAACCGCTCGACCCAGGGCGCGCACTCATCGCTGGTGTAGAAACGCCAGCCGCCACCGACGTCACGGAGGCTGAAGCCCCGGCCCTGCTCGACGTAACCGCGGGCCAGCCCGGCAATGACACGCTCGACCTCCGCGTGGGGGACGTCGAGGCTCACGGCGATCTCCGTAACCGGGACCGGGTTCTCCGCGACCATCAGGATCGCCTCGACGAGCGCGGGCAGCGGCGGGCGGGCCACCGCCTCGGCCCCGCTCGGCTCGGCCAGCAAGGGCCGCTGGCGCTCCGCGGTTTCGTGCGCGGCGGCCGGGTGGACATCCGCTGTCATCGTTGTCGTGTTCCTCGCTTCCTACGCTGGCCGGCGTTCAGGTCAGCCGCATCCAGATCAGCCGTGGTCGGGCCGGCCG
>NZ_CAKJTP010000075.1:9489-10365 GCF_917627335.1 Protofrankia sp. CiT1
GCCGGCGGCTCCGCTCCCGGCGAGGTGGTCGGCGACGCGGCCGCCACCGGAGCTGCCGGGCGCCCGCCCCAGCTCATCGGGTTCGGCGTCAGCCACCCATCGGACGATCAGCTCCCCCAGCGGCACCTCCTGCGCAAACGCGATCCGTCCCTCCCGGAAGAGCTCGAGCAGGGCGAGGAAACGCGCGACCACCTCGATCGTCTGCTGGCAGCCGGCACACAGCAGCCCGAAGGAGGCGCTGCCCACCTCTCGCAATTTTTCGATCACCGCAAGCATATGCTCGCGGATGTTGATCCGCGGCAGGTGGACGTGATCGGTCGCGACCTGCGGAGGCAACGGCGGTTCTCGCAGTCTGGCCGCGAGGCGGGCGAGTTCGGCCGGCCCGATGCCGATCTGCACCTCTGGCAGCGCCTGCGCGTACCGCGGTTCCAGCGCGACGGCCCGGGGCAGATGCCGGGCCTCCAGCGTCATCAGCCCGGTGAAGAGGGCCGATGCCTCCTTGTACGCCTTGTACTGCAACAGCCGGGCGAACAGCAGGTCTCTGGCCTCGAGGAGGGCAAGGTTCTCCGCCTCGTCCTCGGAGATCGCCCCGGGCAGCAGCCTGGCCGCCTTGAGATCCAGGAGGGTTGCCGCGATCACCAGAAACTCGGTGGCCTGCCCGAGGTCGAAGCCCGCGCCCAGGCGGCGGATGTGCGCCACGAACTCATCGGTGACCTGGGAAAGCGCAACCTCGGTCACGTCCATCTTATGCTTAGCGATCAAGGAAAGCAGCAGATCGAAAGGACCGGTGAAATTCGCGAGCTCGACCACGAAGGCACTACCGCCGCGGCCCCGTCCGGTCGGCGCCACGGGCTCGGCGGCCCCGGCAGCCACGGG
>NZ_CAKJTP010000075.1:11004-15603 GCF_917627335.1 Protofrankia sp. CiT1
ACGCATCCCGATGAGGGGATGTTCTGATCCGCGCCATGCCTGGACGCTACCGCCGGCTCAGGCAGCCGCACCGACCAGCCGGGCTGGCCAGCCGCACCGACCGGGCGGGCCGGCAGCGCCACACCCGTTCGGCCAACCAGCGACGCACGAGGCCCACGCAAGGTGTGAGGCCGGCGCAACGTGTCAACGAAGACGGAGGTTGATAATGCCGCCCAGGCCGTCGAGCAACGGAAGAACCAGCTGGTCCACGACCGAGGGGAAACCGGGAAACAACGTCGGCAGCAGGATGAGCGCCAGCAGGATGAGGATTCCGACGTTGTTCTCACGGAGCTGGTACTCGGCCCTGTGCCAGCTCGGTGACTGCGGGCCGAGTCCGAACAGCACCCGCCCACCGTCGGCGGGCGGGACCGGGATGAGGCTCACAATGAACAGCGACGCGAATGTGACCGCCAGCCACAGCACCAGCTTCCCGAGGAAGTCGCCCACACCGGCGAGCTCCACGATCCGGCTGCCCTCGATGACGACAAGCGACTGGGGAACGAACGTGAAACCGACGAGTGCGCCGAACGTGAGCAGCAGATAGGCCAGCGGCCCGGCCAGCAGCGCCGCCGCGACGTGGAACCGTCGCCCGCGACGTAGGTCGTTCATGGCTATCGGCTCGCTCCAGCCGACACCGGCGATAATCATGGCCACCGCGCTGAAAGGGCTGACATGGTGTTTCACCGACGCCGTCAGCCGGCCGGACCGCATCGGCCCGGGGTCCTGGAGCAACCTCGCGACCACGACCTGCGCCGCGTCATGTGCGTAGATCCCGATGAGGAGCGCAAGAACGATCCCCAGAAGCGCCGCGGGTTCGGCCAGGTGGAACAGCACGCCTCTACAGGTCCCTTATCCGCTTCCCGAACAAGCTACGGCTACGTGGTGCCAGGGTGTGTCCCCAGGGTATATCCCTAGCGCTGTGCCACCGGCGGCGCCGTATGCCTGGCGATCAGCTCGCGGGCCAGCCGCCGGTATCCGTCCGCTCCAACCGATGTGGGCGCGTAGGTCGTGATCGGCTCACCGGCGACGGTGGTCTCCGGGAAGCGCACGGTACGGCTGATCACCGTGTGAAAGACCTCGTCCGGGAACCGTTCGACGACCCTCGCCAGCACCTCCCGAGCGTGCAGCGTGCGGGCGTCGTACATGGTGGCAAGGATGCCCGCGAGCTCCAGGCGTGGATTCAGCCGGTCACGCACCTTGTCGATGGTGTCCAGCAGCAGGGCGACACCGCGGAGGGCGAAATACTCGCACTCCAGCGGCACGATGACCGCGTCGGCCGCGGTCAGCGCGTTCACGGTCAGTAGACCGAGCGACGGCTGGCAGTCAATAAGGATCACATCGTATTCGGAGCGGACCGACGCCAGCGCGCGCGCGAGCGTGTGCTCACGACCAACCTCGGTGACCAGCAACATCTCCGCGGCCGACAGATCGATATTGCTGGGGAGCAGATCCAGACCATCAACCTGAGTGGGGACTATCACCTCGCCCATCTCGGCTTCGCCACCCACGAGGAGATCGTGGACGGTGCGTTCCAGCACCATCGGGTTGATTCCGAGGCCGACCGACAGCGCCCCCTGCGGGTCGAAGTCGACCAGCAGGGTCCGGCGGCCGTACTCGGCGAGCGCCGCGCCGAGATTGATCGTGCTGGTCGTCTTACCGACGCCGCCCTTCTGGTTGCACATGGCGACCACCCAGGCGGCACCGTGAGTGACCACCGGAGGAGGCTTGGGAAAGGCCGGCAACGGACGTCCCGTGGGACCCAGCTCGCCTGCCCCACCTGAGCTGTGCACGACGTCGGCACCGTCGAGCCGTCCATCGGCAGACAGGGCCGGATCCCCGACGGTCACCCCCCCGTAGGGGGAACGCACCTGGGTCGGCATCGGCGAGGCGTCGGCGGTCATGTCAAGGGACCTGCTCCTTCTGGTCAGCCTGAGGGCGCGCGATCGTTCATCCTCGGCGCACCCTCAGGCCACAGGAGATATTTGCGGATCCGTGCACGAAGAGCAGAAGCGGACCGTCAGGAGCGTACCGATACTTGAGGTGACCCACGACGCCGGGTAGGTCACGTCGGCGCGGCGAGCGCCGGACATCGCGGGCGGGTTCAGGCCCGTGCCCGCCCCACACCCGTCCGTGACCTGGCTGCCTGGGACACCCGACGGCGCAGGACGAGCTACGATCACACCGTTTTCCGGCCATGCTGAGGCCCGGAGTGATTCGGCTGGTGGCAAACGCTACCGGACCGCCGCGGCTACCGGACCGCCGCACCCGGTGTCTGGCCGACAGTGCCTGACGGTCGACGATGACGGGAGCGCCGCGATGGGTTGGGTAACAGTTCCTGGTGTGGTCTCCCTGGCAAAGGGCGCTCCCGTCGTCCTGACCGAGATCATCGTTCCCGATCCCGGGCCGGGTGAGGCGCGGGTGCGCGTCCAGGCATGCGGTATCTGTCACACCGATCTGCATTACCGCGAGGGTGCTGTCAGCGACGATTATCCCTTCCTGCTCGGTCACGAGGCCGCCGGAGTCGTCGACGCCGTGGGCGAGGGGGTCACCTCGGTCACGGCCGGCGACTACGTCGTGATCGCTTGGCGGGCGCCCTGCGGGGCCTGCCGGTCCTGCCTGCGGGGCCGCCCGTGGTACTGCTTCGACTCCCGCAATGCCGCCCAGCCCATGACGCTGGTGGACGGGACGCCGCTGTCGCCGGCGCTGGGTATCGGCGCCTTCGCCGAAGCGACCCTGGTGGCCGCCGCCCAGTGCGTGAAGATCGATCCAGCGGCGCGCCCGGAGGTGGCCGGGCTGATCGGCTGTGGGGTGATGGCCGGGTTCGGCGCGGCGGTCAACACCGGCGAGATCACCCGGGGGGAAACCGTCGCGGTCTTCGGCTGCGGAGGTGTCGGGGACGCGGCCATCGCGGGCGCGGCCATCGCCGGTGCGCGACGGATCATCGCGGTGGACATCGACCCGCGCAAGCTGGAGTGGGCCCGCGGGTTCGGTGCGACCCACACCATCGACGCAGGCGGCCTCGATCCCGTGGAGGCGATCCGAGCGTTGACTGACGGTAACGGCGCAGACGTGGTCATCGAGGCGGTCGGCCGGCCGGAGACCTACCGCCAGGCGTTCTTCGCCCGGGACCTCGCCGGACGGCTCGTCCTCGTCGGTGTCCCCGAACCGGCCATGTCTCTTGAGCTGCCCATGATCGAGATATTCAGTCGCGGTGGCTCGCTGAAAACGTCCTGGTACGGCGACTGTCTGCCCAGCCGGGACTTCCCCATCCTGATCGATCTGTATCGAGCCGGCCGGCTCGACCTCGACCGGTTCGTGACCGAGACCATAGGTCTCGGCGACGTCGAGGACGCCTTTACCCGCATGCGGCGTGGCGATGTACTGCGCAGTGTCGTTACGCTCTGATCGAGATGTACGGTCAGTACCGGAATGGGCCGGTCCGGCCCGTGAGCGGCTGGGCGTTCACGCGGCCAGCGCGACGACAGTCAGCTACCCGGCGGTCAGCCGCTCAGCGACGGGGACGGAGAACGTGTGGCGAGAAACGGCGGGGTACGGGTCGATCGGATCATCACCCGCGGGGACTTCCTGATCGACGGCCAGAGCTTCACGGTTGACAACAACATCTGGCTACTCGGGGACGACACCGAGGTGCTGGTCATCGATGCCGCACACGACCCTTCAGTGATCCTCGCCGCGATCGACGGCCGGCACGTGTCAGTGATCGTCGCGACACACGGGCACAACGACCACATCAACGCGGCGGTGGAGCTGGCCGCCCGGGTACAGGCTCCGATCGCCCTGTGCCCGGCGGATCTGATGCTGTGGCAGGCGGTCTATCCGGACCGCCTGCCCGACCTCGAGCTCTCCGACGGCCAGCGGCTCCCGATCGCCGGCGGCGGCTGGCTACACGTCATGCACACTCCGGGGCACTCCCCCGGCGGGGTGTGCCTGTACGGGGTGATCGGCGGGGAACCGGTTCTGTTCAGCGGCGACACCCTTTTCCGTGGCGGCCCGGGGGCGACCGGCCGGTCGTTCTCCGACTTTCCGACCATCCTGGACTCGATCAGAGGCCGGCTGCTGACGCTGCCGCCGGAGACCGTGGTGCACACCGGCCACGGTGATGACACCACGATCGGCACCGAGGCGCTTGACTACGACCAGTGGATCCTACGCGGCCACTGAGACCAGTAAAAGAACGAAGATCGGCGCGTGTTTGTCGCCGCGTACGGTTATCCGGCCAAAAAGCGTACCGAACAACAAACACGCGCCGATCATGGATCGATACAGGGAATTCGAACCGTTGTGGGACCAGTTCTCGGCGTTACTGCCCCCACGCCCGCAGTTCGAACGCACGCACTCGTGGATGAACAACTACGTTAAGTTACGGCGGTGTACTGATAGGAACGGGGAGATCGTCGGCTTCTACCTGTATCCGGCCGCCACCTTCGTCACTGTCCGTTGTCTGATCCAGAAGGCTCGGCGACGTACCGCCGGGACAGTCGGCCCACCACCCGCCGCCTGAAGCAGCCAATCCTCCGTCTCTTTTAATGTAAGCCGGCT
>NZ_CAKJTP010000075.1:16076-18178 GCF_917627335.1 Protofrankia sp. CiT1
TTATGCAGAACTTTTCCATCGAGATCTATAACAACGCCTCGACCTGCGACAACGGATAATTCAGATCATCCAGGATGGGAGCGCTGAATAATCCTCCATCCATTTCTCTCATACCCGAGAAGGGGTATCAATGCAGAATTTGCTTTGGTCAATCCGCCAGCCCCCGAGGCTGACACTGGCGCTGGCACTGGCGCTGGCACTGCTCCTCGCCACCGTCGCACTGACCACCGCCCCGATGCTTGTGAGCGGTAAGCCGACAACCCAGGCACACAGAGAGGGAGACTACTGGCATACAAAGAATGGTAAGGAATGCACCAAGTACAAAGGTAAAACCTACTGTGGTTACCCTGGGTGATAATACTGCCGACACGGCCGATGACATTCCGTAGTCATTAGTCTGAAGTTGCGTGATATTGGTCGTGCGGCAGGCCGTGCCTGCTCCAGCCGGGGACGCGCCGCTTGCGTCACGCTCAGCGGTCGGCGCTGGAACTCCTTCGGGGGTTGTCGGATGCCAGGTGGATGCGTCGCGAGGCGCGAGGAGGCCCCGGTAGCGGTGTGCTACCAGGGCTGACGACAACGACGCGAGGCGCCGGCTGGCACCGGCAGGTCCTGGATGAACGTCCAGCGCCGACCGCAAGTGGTCGCCACCGGAAGTTGTTCGGGGGGCGCCGGATGACAGACGGATGCATCGTGAGGCGGAGAAGGCCCAGGTAGCGGTGTTCCACCGGGGCTGACGAGCCGGGGTAGCCGTGCATCGCGAAGCGATGTGCGGGGAGCGATGACGCGAGGCGCCGCCTGGCGCCGGCAGGCCCTGGATGGCGGATGATGGACAAGTGCCGGGGCCGGCAGCGCCGGATCAAACGGTGGCGTCCCGGCCAGCAGCTCATACAGCGACGCCCCCAGGGCGTACAGATCGGTGGCCGGGCTCAGCCGGCCACCGAGGATCTGTTCGGGGGCCATATACCGCGGAGTGCCGATAACCGCGCTCGCGGTAGTCGCCGGCCCCTCCACGATTTTCGTGATACCGAAGTCGGTGACCTTCAGCAAACCAGCTGAGTCAGTTCTCGACCTGCACTGAGTCCAGCCTCTGCAAGAGCGTCGTCGCGAGCGACTGGAAGTCGTGGTAGCACCGGCTGACAAGCGTCTGGGTACTACCCAGCGCGCCGTCTGCGGTTCTCAGGTCGAACATCGGCTTGCGCGCATCATGCGAGAGCGGCATCAGGCTCTGGTAATTGCGTAGCGTTGCGATTTCATACGATCCGAGGCTTGTTTTCGCCTCCGGTTCACCTAGCACGTCCGACGCGAAGACCTGAGGAATGCGATCGAGCCATCGTTGGTATGCCTTGACGGGGCGGTCCAGACGCATCGTCGGCTGCATAATGACGTAACCGAGGGGAGTCATTCGGCCAGGCGGTGCATCAATCCTCGGCGGGAGGTCCGGGAGTACCTTGTGGTGCCAGGTCGCCCGCCACGTCCGGAGGGTCGGTCCAAGATTTCGCAGTCCCCGGAGGGAGAACAGATCCGCCGCCAGTGGAACGAGCACCGTGTCGGCAGCGAGCAGAGCCGCTCGATTGATTGCGCCGAGATTAGGGCCGACATCGATGAGTACGACATCGGCTCTGACCTGTCGAGCGGCAACCTGAATAATCCGGTGGAACGCCGTTGTCGTCCGCAGCGCTGCCGGGTCTCCAGTGAAGCCCTTGGGCCAGGATTCGCTCAACCGATCCTCGAAAGCGCTCAACGTCAGGTCACCAGCAAGCAACCAGAGCCCATCCGCGATCTGTTCAGGCTCACACGGACGAATGTCCCCCGTGCCTTCCATAATCGGCCTGACAGCGGCGGCAACTGTGGTAGCGCTGTCGGCATCGCCCCGCCCGGCCGACCATGTCGACTCGTCGGGCTCCCGCCAGATCAGCTCGAGTTTCTCTTCATCAAGAAAGGCTGCCGTCAGGTTCGACTGGGGGTCCAGGTCCACGGCAAGAACATTCTTGCCGAGCCGCTGAAGCATGTGCGCGAGGTGATAGGTGAGGGTCGTCTTCCCTACACCACCCTTGTTATTGAACAGCGCCACCGAGATCACGTGGCGCTCCTCAGGGTCACGG
>NZ_CAKJTP010000075.1:18455-22162 GCF_917627335.1 Protofrankia sp. CiT1
GCCGGGATTGGTCACCTCGATCCTGTCATCAAACCAGGCAACGCGGACCGGCGCGTTCGATGACTCGTAGTTGCGGTGCATGATCGCGTTCATGCACACCTCTCGGAGCGCCTCGATCGGGTAGTCCGGCCTCGGCTCCTCGCGAAACCCGCTCACCTCGATCAGTCGGGTGTGCAGGTGTCCCTTGTACAGGGTCTCCAGCCGCTCCGCAGCGTTGATGACATTGACCCGGAGTTCCTGCTCATCCAAGACGGCACCACCAACATCAATCCCCTCGTACCGGATGAACTGGACGTATGCGCCGGGAATTCGCGCGCTCGGGTCCAGCCCGACAAGGAGGAGACCGAGGACGGTCGGGGTGCCATTGATGTCGGCGAGTCGCAGTGACGCCAGATGCTGCTCGGTCGGCCGACCGTTCTCGTTCAGGACCGACGGGTCGATCGCGGAGCGTAGGTAGTCCGACCGGAAAAGATCGAGATCGAGGTCGTCGGTGGTGCTGCCTGTGATGGGACGGACATCGAACGGAGTTTCAAAGGAGCGCCGCCGCTCGGAGAGCACCCGCTCGTCGTCGCGGGTCGCCCTGCGGGTTGACGGTCCCGGCCGCACCCAGACGACGTTGTCGAACCGGACCGGTGGGGTCCGGGACGCACTCACGTCGATCTGGACGACCGGTTGCCCCCGAAATATGGCGCGACTCACCACGATCGAGGGCCGATCCAGAATCCTCCCCTCATCACGGATGCTGGTAAGAGCGCCCGGCAATAGGGGCGTGGATCAAGGAGCGGGGCTGGGGTGCGTGCATCGCAAGGCGGCGGAGGGAGCCACCCTGGTATTGGGTGGCGACCGACGACAACACAGCGAGGTGCGTGCCCCAGCCCCGCGACGCCGCGTCCCCTATTGCCGGGCGCTCTAAGCCCGAGCAGCGCCTGATCCGATGTGTCGACCTGCTCGACCGGCCTACCAGACTTGTCGACGCCGATGATCAGGCATCCGCCGCCCAGTCCCGGTAGATCGTTGGCCAGAGCACAGATCGCCTCGCGGATGGCGTTACGGTCCTTGGCCTCCCGCTTGAACTCGAGGTTGGCGGTCTCCTGGGTACCCAGGGCCGTCGCAAGATCTGTTCTCATGACGCTGATTCTGTCCCACCCGTCGTAGGGAAACCTTGTCAGCAGGTGCCGCGTTGCCTCCGATGTCGCTCATCTCGGCTGGATCAGGGCTCAGCCCGTCGACAGGCCCGCCCAAAGGGGGCTCGTAACGCGACCGTCGCACCGTCAGATCATCAGGCGCCAGCCGGGGAATGGGAAACCCGACCGCACCGGCCAGATCAGACCTCCACCAGCTGGTGCCGTGCCCTCTGAGCATGCCGATGGCGCCGACCCCGAAGATGAAAAGTCTCGTTTGTGGTGTTCGTGGAGGTCCGCCGACGTTCGCCAGCTCGGGTCGGCGGGCCTCCGTCGTTCGTGGCCGTCCGCCGCTGTCCGCTCACGTTGCTGTCAGCGGTTGCTGTCGCTTCTTCGTCCAGCCGGAGGTGTTGCACCGAGTGGCGCAGGCCGGGCAGGCGGATGGCCTGCTGCCGGTTGGCGGTGGTTGGTTACAGTTACCCCTGTCCAGGGGGAGGGCGGCGGCTCGGACCGTCGGGGGCCCTCGACAGTCGCCAGGGGGGAGCGGCAGGGCCATGCCGGTAGACCGTGACCGTGTGGAGCGGGCGTTACCCGACCGCTACGAGCTGCGCGGCAGGCTCGGCGGTGGCGGTTTCGGCGATGTCTTCCAGATGTGGGACCGTCGACTGGAGCGGCTGGTCGCGGTCAAAGCGATAGCGGTGGAGGGTACCGACGGGCGTCAGCGCGCCAGCGACGAAGCGAAGCTCCTGGCCCGGCTGAACCACCCACACCTGGTCAACATCTTCGACGCGGATGACGTCGAGGGCCTCTTCCTGCTGGTCATGGAGTTCGTCGCCGGGAAATCCCTGGACAAAGTCAGCCACGGCCTCCTGGTGGAAACGGTGTGTGGGATCGGGCTGGCGGCCGGGGACGCGTTGGCGTATGTGCACGACAGGCCGATACTGCACCGTGACATCAAGCTGGCGAACCTTCTCCTCGCTGACGACGGCACCCTGAAGATTGTCGACTTTGGGATCGCGAAGCTGCTGGAGCACACCGCCGCGTTCGGGAGGACCGGGACGCCGTTCTGGATGGCGCCGGAACAGCGGAACTTCGGCGCGCTCGGCCCGGCGACCGATCTGTACTCGCTCGGGCTGGTGCTGTACTGGCTGCTTGCCGGGCGGCTGCCGGCACGTCCGCGGGTCGGGCCGTTGACCGGGGTGCACCCGGCACTGGCGAATGTGGTGATGCGGGCGGTGGAGGAGGACATCGACGCGCGCTACCCGTCGGCGCACGCGTTCGCCGTCGACCTCGCTGAGGCTGCCACGGAGGCGCTCGGAGCGGGCTGGCTCAAACGCAGCGGCCTGATCCTGCGGGTGGATGACGCGATCCGGGAGGCTGCGACCCGTCTGCCGTCCCCGCCGGTCGGGCCGACGCGCCGGTTCGGGGTGGATGTTCCGCCGGGGGGGTTCAGCGGGCGGGAGCTGCGGGGGGCGGACCTGTCCGGGCTGGATTTGCGGGGCGCGGACTTGACGGGGATGGATTTGACCGGTGCCCGGCTGGTACACAGCACGTTGACTGACGCCGTGTTCCGGGAGGCGACGCTGGCGCACGCGGTGTTCGATCGCACGTCGCTGTCCGGGGCGGACCTGACTGGCGTCCGGCTGGTCCATGTGGATCTCACCGGTGTGGTCCTGACGGGCAGTCGTTGGCAGGGTGCGGTGTTGCTGTCCTGCCCGGTGGACCAGGCTGCCTTGGTCCGGGCGGAGCTGGCTGGTGCCGCGGTCACCGGCCGTGATTCGGCCGCGGTGGTGATACCGACCCCGATGGGCGGTGTCAATGCGGTCGTGTCCTCCCCGGACGGCACCCGGATCGTCTCCGCCGGCGACGATGGGACGGTGCGACTGTGGGATGCGGCCCGCGGCGATCTGACAGCCACGCTGATCGGGTTTGTAGGGGGATGGGCTGCCGTGGCTCCAAACGGCTCCTACAAGCTTGTGGGCGATCCCACCAACGCTCTCTGGTGGACGATCAAAAATGTTCGTTTTGAGGCCGGGGAACTCGACAGCCACATCCCGTCGATTCGACGGCTGTCCGACGATGTGCCGCTACCGCCGTGACGTCACCGGTATGAGGCACGCGGACTCGACGACGAGCACACGCCTGATCGCGGCGGCAGGTCAGCGACGCGTCCGGCGAGCACGGCCGGCAGGCCGCGCGCAGCCGGTTGCGGGGCGCGGGCACGCCGCGTTCTTGATCCCAAAACAGACTAATTCGGCAGTGTGCCAGGCTCCGCAGGTCAACGCATGCCTGCGTCGGGACGATGACGACTGATCCACTCCTCGACCTCGGAACGGCGCCATGCGCGAAAGTTCGAACGCTCGATGACGGGCTCCGGGAAGTCCGACGCCCGAGAGATCATCTTGTTGACGGCGGTCTGTGAAATACCGAGACGATCCGCAATGTCGCTGCTGGTCACAGTCTCCTCGGGCACGCACCAAACCTAGCCGGTTGCAGCGCTGCAACTTTTCGGCCAGACTCCACATAAGTTGTAGCGCTGAAACCTCATCACGACGGTCCCACCGGGTGGTGGCACACCCCGCGGGA
>NZ_CAKJTP010000076.1:0-987 GCF_917627335.1 Protofrankia sp. CiT1
GCAGGTCACAGAGATATCGATCTTTGCCAGAACCTCCCCCGTTTGTCGGCGTGTCAGAGCTTCTGGATATCGATCACCATCCAACCGCTTGACAAAAACACCAAGCCATGTAACCGACTTGCGATCATCGCCTGCCTGACAGACACACCCGACGGCCATCGACAAAGCATGCCGCAGCCCGACCGGCCGCCACTCCTACCAGCAGGAGCCGCACGCCGCCCAACCCTTCGTACGCGGACCGACTGACCAGTCCACCGTGGAAACAGAGTCATTACCGCCGGATGAGGTGAACCAGGCGGGCGGGTCGCCGCCTACAGAAGGCCAACCACCCGCCCCAGGCCACCTCGAATTTTGTCACAGACCGTGATTCCGTCTCAGAGTGGATTCTTCTCTCCGCACGGCCCGGCTCCCGGGAGGAGGCGAATAACCCTCCGCACCCTCCGCAGAAGGCCGAAAAACACCCTCTGACCTGCAACGATAGGTGCGGAGGGTTGCCCTGTACACCCTCCGCAGCGCGGAAGGTGACCCACCGCACCCTCCGCAGATCACCGATCTTGCGGAGGGTAACCCACCGCATTTGCGGAGGGTTACGCGACCAACCCTCCGCAGGAGAATCCACTGCGGCACAGGCTCTTTCGAGCATTTGCGGAGGGTGCGGAGGGTTGTACCGGTCGTCTGGGAAAACGAACAGATTCGAAGAAAAATCCCGTGATCACATGCCGGCATCCGGAGCGGAGAAGGACCGGCTACCGGCTCGCTGCGTGACTCTACGTGCCTACCATGAGGTAGGTACCCCATCGACGGGCAGACGGATATCCGTCTTCCTCGATCATGCCCAAGCACAGGTGAAGCCATCGATCAGCAAGACGGCGCCGCTGTCATGGCCGACGTGGCGGCATGACCAAGATAGGGATCTGACCACAGACGGCGCTTCGCGACCCCGGTCCTGCCGCGGGAAACGACGGCAGGCAGAGGAGCGTCAGGATG
>NZ_CAKJTP010000076.1:1423-2500 GCF_917627335.1 Protofrankia sp. CiT1
GAATCGCCACGCGATGGGTGACCGAGTCCGGGTTCCAGGGCGTGGCCCCAGCCGGGTCATGAGAGAACACGAACGCGTCGTCCGACAGGTCAAGCGCGACCTTGGCGAGCCGGGCCACTACACGGTCTCGCTCCTCTTCGAGGATCTGACAGGTGACCTCATCGAAGGCGAGAGTGCGTTTCTGATGGGTCTTGGTGTCCTTGTGCAGCTTCTGCCCACCGCGGACCGCGTAGTTCTGCGCGATGCGGATCGTGCCGCCGGCCAGGTCGAGGTTCTTCCAACGGAGCTCACACAGTTCACCGCGCCGGGCGCCCGCGGTGACGGCCAGCCACAAGAACACCGCCAGCAGCGCGTCGAGCTCCCACGCCGTCGTCAGCAGCCTCGCGACCTCCGCCGGCGACGGGGGCTCGGGCTCGACGGCGTGGGAACGATGGAGCCGGGCTCGTTCGGCCGGATTCTCCTCAATCCACTCCCAGCGGACAGCCGCGGCGAACGCGCCGGACAGGATCGCGTGGATCTGGCGGATCGTGCTGGTCGCCAGCGGCGAGCAGACGTGGTCTTTCTTACGCCGCACGTTGCCGTCGCAGAGCTTCCGGCAGACACGCAGCCGGGCGTACAGGAGCTCGAGCGTCCGCGTCGTGACCTCCCGGGCACGCTTCGACCCGAGAACAGGTGTGATGTTCCGCCGGGCGTACCCGGCGTACATATGCCGCGTCGTCGGCTCGATGTCGGCGGTCGCCAGGTACTCCTCGACCAAACGCTCAACGGTGGCGTCGGACTCCGGCCGCCTGCCCGCCGCGGCCTTCGCGTGGAGTCGTTCGGCCGCCGCTTCGACCTGGTCGGCCCGTTTCACCGTCTCCTTGAGGTAGATCTCCTTGCCGCTCACCGGATCGCGTCCGCCGTACACCCGGACCCGGAGGGATCCGCTCGGCAAACGCTCAACGTGATGCTTCGACATATGCGAAGAGTAAACGCCAGATCGGCACCAGTCCACGAACCCAGTCCACGCGACGACCGACAGATCGCGCTTGATGATCTATAAAGTTGCAAAACGCCTGGTAGACAAGGCTGTCAGGC
>NZ_CAKJTP010000076.1:2809-20956 GCF_917627335.1 Protofrankia sp. CiT1
TGGGTGCGCCGCCAGGGACTTGAACCCCGAACCCGCAGATTAAGAGTCTGCTGCTCTGCCAATTGAGCTAGCGGCGCGTGTCGCCTTGCGACGGAACCGAATGTATCAGGTCCGGAAGGGATCGAGGCCCGCAGGTGGTCTCAACCCTTCTCGCAGCCGGTGCCATCATGATCGCTGTCAAGCCTGAACGGGTCGGGTGCCAGCACCCGAAGCGGGCCGCGCACGTAGTTGGGGCCATCGCCCGAGCCGCCGGCACAGTCGTAGTCGCCGATCCCGTCCTGTAGACAGACATCCGGATACGCGGGGTCACAGTTGCGCGCCGGTGCGGCCGCCACGGTCGTCGCCGGCCGCGGTGCGGGCGCAGCCGCGGGAGGCTGGGCCGCAGCCTGGGCCGATGTTCGGGATACCGGATGTGTAGTCGGGGCCGTGGCGGCCTTCCCGGCTGCGGACGCGGCAGCGGACGTCGTCGCGACCGCTACGGCCGGTTGCGGGGCCGGCGGGATCTCGCCGGCCGTCGGTGTCACCGGCCCAGCTGCGACGGCCTCGCCGACAGGCAACCCGACAGTGGCCGACGGGCTCGTGGCCGGGGACGGAATCGATGACCCGGACGGGCTGACGGACGGGCTCCGCAAGCTCGACACCGCCAGCGACGTGACCGCGGCCGAATCGTAGTTGTTCCCGGCCGCCGCGAGTACGAGCAGGCACAGGAAACTCGCTCCGGTGATGAATCCGGCGGTACGGCGGTTGTGAACACGCACCCGGTGAAGATGTCCGCGCACCAGCCCGACAATTCCGGCAAGCATGATGATACAAACGATGAAAAAGCAAAACCTCAGCATGCATCCCCCATGGCCATGATGGGTGGACTTTAGCGCATGCCGCAGATGAGCCGTGACCGGCCCGGCCGGCCATACCACGGACCGGATGTCATCTCGTCGGCGGCGCCAGGTTCGCGCTGCGGGCGACCTGGCGCCGTGTCCCGCCCGTGCCCCACGCTGAAGACGCTCAGGCTCACGCCGAAGATCGCGGCCGAAGACGTCTCTGCTACGCGTCTACGCGCCCGCGGCGGACTCCTCGGGCATGGGATCGCCGAAACGCCAGCCCGGCACGATGCCACGGTTGAAGAAACTGCGGAACTCACGCACGGACGGGCCGTCCGGTTTCACCCAGAGGGTCTTCTCGGGCATCCGCAGCCATTTCAGGACGTCCATGTCGGCATAGGCGTTCCGCCGGACAGTGAGCCACATTATACGGGCGAGCGCGTGGTTGAGCGGAGCGAACAGCGGCCCAGTGCCGATCTTACGCACCACGACCCGCCAGGTGAAAATCGTAAGGTCGTCCCGAATCGGCGTGCCGCCGAGGACCATTGTCAGCATCGGTCCGGAGCGATCGACCGTGGCGTCCTTCTGCGTCCGGTAGATGGCTGCGGCCGGGCCGATCATCTCGATGAACGCGAACGGTCTGAACCATCGCTGGACCTTGTTCCGGCTGGCGGCGTCAGCTGGCCGGAGCTGGTACTCGAGACGGTCCTCCTTGTTCACCATAACCGCGTACTCAAGGCGTCCGGTGCCCTTGTGCGCATTCGGGAAATGGTAGATATCGGCGACGTGCTCCGCGACTGGCAGGAGTTTTCCGTGCGCGATGTAGACCTGGCCCTTGAGGTTCAGGTACTTCTTGGAGTCGGCATAGGAGACCTCCGTGAAATCACCGGCGGGCGCCGGGCCGTACCAGAACCAGATGTTACCGGCGTGTTCGCGAACAGGGATCGACCGCTGGCCTGCCCGCGGGGGGATCTTCGAACGCTCCAGCCCGGGGATGACCTCGCAGCCCCCATCCGGCCCGAACTCCCAGGCGTGGTAGCCGCACTTGATCCGATTCTCGACGACAGTACCGCAGCGGGCAAGGTCAGCGCCCATGTGGCAGCACTGACTGTCGATCATGCCAACGTCGCCGTCCTTCCCCCGAAAGAGCGCGAACTGGTGAGACATGAACTCCACCGGGACGACCTGACCGGGAAGAAGGTCTTCGCTGAACCGGGCGAAATACCAGCCCAGCGGGTAGTCGGTCCGCTGCTCCTCGTTCGTGGACTGGTCCTTGAGGAGCCGTCTGTCATATTCCTTGAGTTGTCTCTGCCATTTCGACTTCGACACGGGTCCTCCGGGAGTCCTACTTCTTCAGGGCAAGTATGCGGGCCATGGCCGAGATATAACTGATGACACTGCCGGCTGGCCGGCCGCTCGGCGCGGCAACACATGATCGACGTTAGCACGCGAACCACACCAGATCTCACCAAGTCCACCGCGTGACCGAAAGAACAAGCAGAGCCCGCCAGTCAGGAAACACGGTAACGACAATGTTTCGGGCGGGCGCAGTCGGCTGAATCACGCTGTTACAAACGCCATACCGATGCGGTGAAGTGTTTCCCGTGGCGTAGGCTACCACTTTTCCACGGCGGCCGGACAGCCCTTCACCGCCCAGTTATTTCAACCGTTGGGCGGTGCGTGAATTTCCACTTTTTCTCGGTCCAGGAAACACTGCTGGTGGCTCAGCCTACATCCACCCAGTTCAAGGTGCGTTCAACCGCCTTGCGCCAGCCCGCGTAACCGCTTTCGCGCCGATCCGCCGACCACTCGGGTTCCCATCGGCGATCCTCGCGCCAGTGCGCGGCGAGTTCATCGGTGCCCTTCCAGAAGTTCACCGCAAGACCGGCCGCGTAGGCCGCGCCCAGGGCCGTCGTCTCCGCGATCACCGGCCGGCTGACCGGGATGCCGAGGATGTCCGCCTGCGTCTGCATGCACAGATCGTTGGCTGTCACGCCGCCGTCGACCCGCAGGATGTCGAATGTGACCCCCGACTCCTTCCCCATCGCCTCGGCCAGGTCGCGGCTCGAGTAACAGATCGCCTCAAGCGTGGCGCGGGCCAGATGGGCGCTGGTGTGGAAGCGCGACAGGCCCACCAGCGCTCCACGCGCGTCCGACCGCCAGTACGGCGCGAACAGCCCGGAGAAGGCCGGGACGAAGTAGATGCCAGCGCTGTCGGGCACCTGCCGGGCGAGTTCCTCGCTCTGTGCCGCGCTGGCGATGATGCCCAGGTTGTCTCGCAGCCACTGCACCGCCGAGCCGGTGACCGCGATCGAGCCTTCCAGCGCGTACACCGGGTCCTGGTCACCGAACCGGTAACCGACCGTGGTGAGCAGGCCGTTGCCGGACCACACCGCCCGTGTCCCGGTGTTCAGTAGCAGAAAGTTGCCTGTGCCATAGGTGTTCTTGGCCTGCCCGGCGGCGAAGCACACCTGACCGACGGTCGCCGCGTGCTGGTCGCCGAGAGCACCGGTCAACGCCACCTCGCCGCCCAGCGGCCCGGCCCCGGTGGTCGTCCCGTAACCGGCCGGCTCGGATGACGACCGGATCGCCGGGAGCATGGCCCGCGGGATGTCGAAAAACGACAGCAGCTCGTCGTCCCAGTCGAGGGTCTGGAGGTTCATCAGCATGGTGCGGCTGGCGTTGGTCACATCGGTCACGTGCACCCCACCACGCGGGCCACCGGTGAGGTTCCACAGCAGCCAGCTGTCCATGGTGCCGAACACGGCATCGCCGCGCTCCGCGGCCCGGCGGACCCCTTCGACGTTGTCGAGGATCCACTGGATCTTGGCTGCGGAAAAATAGGTCGCGGGCGGCAGGCCAGCCTTACTCTGGATGATCTTCCCGCGGCCATCCCGGGTCAGCGCCGACGCGAGCCGGTCGGTCCGGGTGTCCTGCCAGACGATCGCGTTGTAATAGGGCCGGCCGGTGTGCGGATCCCACACCACCGTGGTCTCCCGCTGGTTGGTGACGCCGAGCGCCACCAGGTCGGATGCCCCCAGGTGAGCGCTGGCCATGGCCGACTGGATGACCACCGCGGTACGTTCCCAGATCTCGACGGGATTATGTTCGACCCAGCCGGAGCACGGCAGAATCTGCTGGTGCTCCAGCTGGTGGCGCCCGGCCTCGTTGCCATCATGATCAAAAATCATGAAACGAGTACTGGTGGTGCCCTGATCGACCGCTCCGACGAAGTCGTTCATCGTCCGCTTCCTCCTGCCGGCCGGTGGCCGTTTCCCACGACATGAGGAAGAGAACCACGTGCCGACGGCCCGTGCAGCAAACGATCCGCCTGGCCGCGGTCCGTCCGCGAGCCTGCCGACTGACGGCCCTCAGCCGGTACTCACCTCCCGACCAGCGAAAAGCGACCCATCTTTTCACCTCGATTTGGGAAAATTCACCAGGCCACGGAGGCCCGTCCCGGCTATTTCCGACCTGGCCCCGCGGGCGCCAGAGTGTAACAATTCGATGGCAGCGCCGACGGAGAATTCGGCCAGCGGTGAAAGAAATCACCTGGAAGCACGGACCAGCCGGCCGTCAAGGCCGTTCCCGAAGGTCAGCCGGGGTGGCCGGGATGATTCGCGCGACGTTGCCCGACTGACGGATCAACAGACGGCCAGCCGTACTACGTTTAGATCATCATGGAAGTGGAGACCGACAGCGGGAACGCCGGGCAACCGTACGGCGACGATTTCGTTACCCATCGGGTTGATCGGGCGAAAGACCTGATCATCACGCAAAGCCGCTTACGCGGTCTGCTGCGCGCGAGCCGGATGGTCGCCTCCGACCTGAGCCTGCCCGTTGTGCTCACCCGTATTGTCGAAGCAGCCTGTGATCTTGTCGACGCTCGCTACGGAGCGCTCGGCGTGATTGCCCGTGACCAGAACCTGGAGCAGTTCATCCATGTCGGCTTCGACGAGAGCATGGTTCGCCGAATTGGTGATCTTCCGCGCGGAAAGGGCATTCTCGGCCTGCTCATCCGGGAGCCCTACCCACTGCGGCTCGACGACATCACCGCCGATCACCGAGCGGACGGATTCCCTCCTGGGCATCCGCCCATGCACAGTTTCCTCGGCGTTCCGATCCGTATCGGCACCAAGGTCTTCGGCAATCTCTACCTGACGGACAAACAGAACGCGTCGCGCTTCACCGCCGAGGATGAGGAACTCGTCCAGGCGCTGGCGGCGAGCGCTGGCGTCGCCATTGAGAACGCGCGCCTTTTCGAGGAGTCCCAACGCCGGCAGCGGTGGTTGCAGGCGTCCGCCGACATCACCCGCCATCTCCTGGCCGAAGGCCCGAACCCACTGGGACTGATCGCGCGTAGGGCCCAGGAAGTCGCCGCGGCCGACTTCTCCGCCATCCTGCTCCCGCGGGCATCGCCCGAGGAACTCATCGTGGAGGTCGCGACCGGCAGACATCCTGACGGGCTGGTCGGCGCGATCGTTCCCGCGTCGGATCCGCTGGCCGGGCACAACGGCCCGCTGATGGTTATTCCACTGATCGCCTCGGAGGAGAGCGTCGGCGCGCTCGTCCTCGGCCGGCAGCACAACGGCCGGCTGTTCACCGATGCCGACATCGACATGGCCTCGGGGTTCGCCGGCCATATCGCGCTGGAACTCGAACTGGCCCAGGCCCGTGCCGACCGCGACCGCATAGCCGTTCTGGAGGAACGCGACCGGATCGCCCGTGACCTGCACGATCACGTCATCCAACGGATCTTCGCCACGGCGATCGGGCTACAGGGCATGGCCGCACGGGGCGAGGCAACCGACGACCAGTCCGAACGGCTGGCCTCCTATATCGAGGACCTGGACGAGACCATCAGCCAGATCCGGACAACGATCTTCCAGCTGCGCCGCCGCGGCCGGGACAACGCCCCGAGCCTGCGTGGACAGCTCCTTGATGTCGTCGACGATGCCACCGCGGCCCTCGGGTTCGCGCCGCACCTGCGGTTCGAGGGGCCGTTGGACTCCTCGGTCTGCGAGGGCGTCGGGGAGCACCTGGTAGCCGTACTGCGGGAGGCCCTGTCAAACGTCGCCCGGCATGCGCGAGCGACACAGGTGAACGTGACGGTCTGGTCCACCGACGGCGAGGTACGGATCGATGTGATCGACAACGGGCTGGGCGGAGTGGATCCGGATGGCCCTGGCAGCGGCGGCGGCAGCGGGCTGGCCAACATGCGCAGCCGGGCCGAAGAACTGGGGGGCAGGTTCCTCGTGTTCTCCCCCGCGTCCGCCGGTACCCGGCTGTCCTGGTCCGCCCTGACCCGCCCACCGGGTCGGCACGCCTGACCCGGTGGGCGGGGGCGGGGGCGGGGGCGGGGTCAGGCTACCGAGCGCAGGCCGGACATCCCGCCAGTGAGCGTGCCGGTGCCGCCCGCCAGTTCCACCACCGCGTCCAGCTCGTCGAAACCGCTGGTCCGGTGGGTGATGAGCAGGAGCGTCCGGCCGCGGGTCACGTCCAGGATCGTGCGCATCACCGCGGCCTCGGTCACCGGGTCGAGATGCGCGGTCGGTTCGTCGAGGACGAGCACCCGCGGGTCGGCGAGCAGCGCGCGAGCGAGCAGAAGCCGCTGGCGCTGGCCGCCGGACATCCGCTCGCCGTCCGCTCCGACCCTGGTCGCGAGGCCGTCAGGCAGCCCCGCGACCCAGTCCGCGAGGCCCACCCGGGCAAGCACACCGGTGAGCTCCGCGTCGGCCGCCCCGGTATGGGCGATCAGAAGGTTCTCCCGCAGTGTCGCGTCGAACACGTGCGCGTCCTGCGTCATCCCGGTGACCCGTCGATACAGCTCATCGGTTCTGACGTCCCGGATGTCCACACCGCCGACGAGCACCCGGCCCGCCTGCGGATCACGGAAACGCAGCAGCAGGTCGACGACGCTGCTCTTGCCCACGCCGCTGGCCCCGACAAGCGCGACCCGGCCACCGGCCGGCAGGTACAGGTCGAACCCGTCGAGCACCAGCGGGCTGTCCGGGCCGTAACGCAGGTGGACACCGGTCATCCGGACGTCGAGCGGCCCGTCCGGCAGCGGGCGGGGCCGGATGGGCTCGCTGACCGGTGGCTCGCGGTCGAGGACGGCGAAGACCCGGCCGGCGGCGTGGCGGGCATCGGCGAGCGCCGCGAAGGCACTGGTGAGGCCCGCCAGCGGCTCGAAAGCCACGATCGTGGTGAGCACGATCACGGCGAGCATGACCGGCGACAGCGTCGCGCGGTGCACCGCGGCAAGCCCGACGACGCTGACCGCGGTCAGGGTGAGTCCAGCGGCAAGCGAACCGGTCGCGGTCCCCCACGCCGGTGACCCGCGCCATGACTCGACCAGCCGCTGTATCTCCTGGTCGCGACGGCGCAGGCGGGCCAGCCGGGAGCGGACCGCGCCGAACGCGACGAACTCCGCCAGCCCCTCGAGCAGCGACACGATCTCGGTGTCCCGGCGGGCCCGCGCCAACGCGGTGGCCGTGACCGTCCCGCGGGTGTACCGGGCGGTCACCGGCCCGGCGAGCAGCGCGGCCACGGCAAGCCCGACAGCGAGGACGGCACCCGCGGCCGGCAGCAGCACACCGACCCCGATCACCGCTCCGGCGCAGGCGAGCGCCGCCGACGCGGTCGGGCCCACACCCCGCAGCAACGACTCCCCGACCCCGTCGACATCCGCGGTGAAACGGCGCAGCAGGTCCCCGCGCCGATGGGTGCCAAGACCCGCGGGAGCCAGCGGGACCAGCCGCGTGAACACCTCCGCGCGCAGCCGTGCCAGCCCGCGCAGGGCCGCGTCATGGCTGGCGAGCCGCTCGACGTAGCGAAAGACCGGCCGGCCGAGCCCGAAGGCGCGCACGGCGACGACGGCGACCATCAGTGTGAGCACCGGTGGACGCTGGGCTGCCCGGACGATCAGCCAGGCGGACGTGGCGGTCAGGCCGATGCCGCATCCCAACGCGGCCGCCCCGGCGATGATGCCGAGCGCGAGCCGTCGCCACGCCGAGGCGAACAGCATGAATGCCCGCCGTGGCGAGGCGGGCGGCGGGCCCGGGAGCGGAACGGCTGGTGCCACCGCCACTGAACGATCGCGTAGCTGGATGGCCGCCGGCCGGCCCACGACCGCGCCGGGGGCCGCGGCTGGGAGCACGGCTGGGACCACGCCGGAGCTGGCGAGGCGCGTGCCGGAGCCGGCGAGGCGCGCGGCCCGCGGGCGGACCGGCGCGGGAGCCACCGTCCGGTCGTCGACCACCTGCCCCGCCGAAACCGTGACAACCCGGTCAGCGACTCCGGCGAGCATGTCGGAGTGTGCCACGAGCACCACCGTCGCGCGTCCCCGCAGCGCCGCGACGGCCATGGCCACGTGCTCCTCCGCCGCGGCGTCCAGGCTTTCGCCCGGCTCGTCGAGCAGCACCAAGGCCGCGTCGCGGACCAGCACGCGGGCCAGCGCCACCCGCCGCAGCTCGCCGGCTGACAGCTCCCCACCGTCCTCGCCCACAACGCGGTCCGCCGCTGGCGCCCCCGCGGCCGTCAGCGCCGCGGTGATCTCGGCGGCAGTGGCACCGGGCCGCCCCAGCCGGATCTCGTCAGCGACCGTGCCACCGCAGACGGCATGCGGGCGCTGCGGCAGCCAGGCGATCCGGGCCCGCCAGGCGGCCGGGTCGAGGTCCGCAAGGTCGGTCCCGTCCACCAGCACCCGGCCCCGCGCCGGGGCCAGTGCCCCGCGCAGCAGTGCCAGCAGCGTGCTCTTGCCCGCGCCGCTCGGCCCGACCAGCGCGACGATCTCGCCACGACGAATGGTCAGGTCGACGCGCCCCGCATGGCGCAGCCGCACCCCGTCCAGCCGCAGCGCGTCGAACCGAACCGGCACGGGAAGCGGCCGCCGGCCGGCCACGCCGGTGCTGTTACCGGCACCGGTATCAGCACCGGTATGAACGGCGGCGCCGGCACCGGTGGGCGCGGCGTCGATCGCGTCGAGGGCCGTGCCAGCCGCGGTCAGGCCGGAAACGGTCGCGTGATACTGCATCCCCACCTGCCGCAGCGGCAGGTAGACTTCCGGGGCGAGCAGCAGCGCGAGCAGTCCGGTACGCAGGTCCAGCGAACCCGACACCAACCGCAGGCCGACGGACACCGCGACCAGCGCCACCGACAGGGTCGCCAGCAGCTCCAGCACGAACGAGGACAGGAACGCCCAGCGCAGCGCCACCATGGTCTGTTCCCGGTAGGCATCGGTGATCCGGCGGATCACCTCCACCTGGGCTTTCGCCCGATTGAAGATCTTCAGCGTCGCCAGTCCCTCGACCACGTCGAGAAAATGCCCGGACAGCCGCCCGAGCACCGCCCACTGCTGGTCGGTTCTGCTCCGGGTGGCAAGCCCCACCAGGACCATGAAGGCCGGGACCAGCGGCAGGGCGACAGCGAGCATGACCGCGGAGGTGAGATCCGCACCGGCGATCCGGATCAGCACGAACGGCGGGACAACCACCACCATCACCAGGGCCGGTAGAAAGCGGGTGAGATAGGCCTCCATACCGTCGAGGCCGGCGCCCGCGATGACCGCGAGCGCCCCCGATCCGCCGTCCCGGTCCCGCTCGCCGCCGCGATGACCGCGGGCCGGCTGTTCGACGGCCGGCTGTTCGACGGCGAGCTGTTCGACGACCGCCCCGAGCATGGCGGCACGCAGCTCCGCTGACACCGCGGGGGCGGTCCGCTGCGCGGTCCGCTCAGACACCCAGAGCAGCACCGTCCGGGCGGCCACGACCGCGATGAGAACCATGACCGCGGCTCTGGAACCGGCACCAAAACCAACACTGGGACCGGCACCGCCGCCCCGGCCAGCCAGCGGTTCCTGGCCCGCGAGCACAAGATCAGCCAACACCGTCGCCTGGATCACCACCAGGACGGCCGAGGCGACCGCCAGTACCCCGAACCGCACCAGGTAGAGACGCAGCGCCGGTACGGTACGAAGCAACCGTGGATCAACCGGTCTCATGGGATCCAGCCAGATCCGCCAGATCCGCTCCGACCAGCCGCCGCCGGAAGATCCAGTACGACCACGCCTGGTAACCAAGGACTACCGGCGTGAACAGCACGGCCACCCATGTCATGACGGTGAGTGTGTAGTGCCCGGACGCCGCGGCGTTGATGGTCAGGCTGTTGTCGGGCATGCCGCGGGCCGGCAGGACATCCGGGTAGAGCGCGGCGAACCAGCTCGCCACCAGCAGGGCCATCGCGCCGGCGGTACCGGCGAACGCAAGGCCGTCCCGTTCGCCGAACCAGGCCAGGACGGCGAAACCCAGCGCGAGCAGAGCCGCGGCCCCGACCGCCGCCCCGGCGATGCCGCCCCGGACGGCGACCGTCCAGACAACAAAGGCGGCGAAGGCGACCAACGTCGGTGCGGCCAGGCTCCGGGTGACGTTACGGGCGCGGCTGCGTACCGCGCCACGGGTCTTGAGCGTCAGGAACACCGCGCCGTGCAGAACGCACAGCAACAACATCGTCACCCCGCCAAGCAGGGCGTAGGGGTTCAGCAGGGCGAGAAAGCCACCCGTCACGTCATGTTCCGGGGTCATCTCCAGACCGCGCACCATGTTGGCGAAAGCGACCCCGAACAGCAGCGCCGGCAGCGCTCCCCCGATCACGATCCCCCGGTCGCACCAGGCCCGCCCCGCCGCGCTGCTGGCCTTGCCGCGGTACTCCAGCGAAACCCCCCGGATGATCAACGAGAACAGGACGAGGAACAGCGCAAGGTACATGCCACTGAACAGGCTCGCGTACCACTCCGGGAACGCCGCGAACATCGCCCCGCCCGCGGTGAGCAGCCAGACCTCGTTGGCGTCCCACACCGGGCCGATGGTGCCGAGCACCGCTCGCCGGTCGGTCTCGTCATTTCCGCCGATCACCGGCAGCAACGCGGCCACACCGAAGTCGAAGCCCTCCAGCACGAAGAAGCCGACCCACAGAACGGCTACCAGTACGAACCAGAACTCCTCAAGCATCGCCCTACTCCTAGCCAGCCCACGGGCACGCGATCATCGCTGTGGTCACGCGCCCTGAAGGCAACAGGTCTGCGGTACCGGGATGTCAGTAGGCGAGCGACGGCAGCGCCCCACCAGGCTGTGATCGGCCACCAACGGTCACGTTCGGGCTCAGCGCCGGTATCTCGTGCCGGCCATGGTGCAGGAACAGCCGCAGTGCGACCGCGGCCAGCGTTCCGTAGATGACCGTGAAGCCGGCCAGGGTAGCGATCACCGCTGTCGTGGAGACCCCCGGTGACACCGCGTCGGATGTGCGCAACAGACCGAAAACGGCCCACGGCTGGCGCCCCATCTCGGTGAAGATCCAGCCAGCGGTGTTCGCCAGGTACGGCAGGGCCGACGCCCACACGAACGCCGGCAGGAGATAACGCCCGCCGGGCAGGTGGCCACCACGCATCCGGAACAGCCCGAGCATGGCGAGGCCGAAGTAGACGGCGCCGAGCCCCATCATGGCCCGGAAGTTCCAGAAGGTGACGCCCATCACCGGGCTGTAGTCGCCCGGTCCGTACCGAGCGGCCTCGGCGGCCTGCACATCGTTGACTCCTTGCACCGTCCCGGAAAAGCTGTTGGTGGCCATGAACGACAACAGGCGCGGAAGCTTTATATCGATCTTGTTCTCGCCGTGGGACACGTCACCGTAGGCGAACAGGGAAAGGCCGGCGCCCCGCTCGGTTTCCCACAACGCCTCGGCGGAGGCCATCTTCATCGGCTGCTGGCGGGTCATGACCTGCCCCTGGAAGTGCCCGGACGCCATGACCCCCACCGATGCCACGGCACAGACGACCAGGCCCAGGCGCACGGCCCGCCCATGCAGCTCCACCTGGTGCCCCCGCCGCAGATGCCAGCAGGACAACCCGACGATCACGGCTCCGCCCGTCAGCAGCGAGGCCGCCAACACATGCGGGAAGGTGACCAGCTGGGTCGGGTTCGTGAGCACCTGCCAGATCGAGGTGAGTTCCGCGTGCCCGGTATCGGGGTTGATCCGGTAGCCGACCGGGTGCTGCATCCACGAGTTGGCCGCCAGGATGAAGTAGGCGCTGATGACCGTGCCCAGCGACGCCAGCCAGATGGTGGCGAGGTGCACGTTCCTGGGCAACCGGTCCCAGCCGAAGATCCACAGGCCGAGGAAGGTGGACTCCAGGAAGAACGCGATCAGCGCTTCCATGGCCAGCGGCGCGCCGAAGACATCTCCGACGAAACGCGAGTAGTCCGACCAGTTCATCCCGAACTGGAACTCCTGGACGATTCCCGTGACGATCCCCATCGCGAAGTTGATGAGCATCAACTTGCCCCAGAAACGGGTCAGGCGCAGCCATTCGACGTTGCCGGTCCGATTCCACACCGTCTGCATCACCGCGACCAGCAGCGACAGCCCAATTGTCAGCGGGACGAACAGAAAATGATAGACCGTGGTGATCGCAAACTGCCAGCGCGCTATCGTTTCGTGGCTCATATCCGTTGCCATCCCGCGTATTCCTGGCCTACTTCTTCCTGGCTCATCTGCGTTCCCTTCCAGTAGTCCGGGGACCTGGGCCGCCGGCGGCGCGGAAAGCATCAGCGCGTCGCCGGCGGCCGCTGTGCCAGCCGGGGGCGCGGGCCGCCGACGGTGCGGAAAAACATCGTCACGCAGCCTCTGGCCGTTACCGGATGACAGCGACCGGGCACGGAGCATGCGTCATAACCTGGTGGCCGACCGAACCGAGCAGCAGGCCACCGAACCCGCCATGGCCACGGGCCCCCACCACCAGCAGCTGGGCAGCGTGGGCAGCCACGATCAGGCCGTGCGCCGCCGCGGCGGCTATCAGCGTCGCCTCGACGGCAGTTTCGGTATCGCGTGGAAGTCCTTGTTCAATAGCTGTGTCAAGAGTGATGCCAGCGGCTTTTTCCAGCTCCGCCTCGTCGAACACGGGGAGCCCGGCGGCGTTGGGCGGCGGCTGCGGCTGCCAGCAGTGCGAAACCCGCAACGGCACATGGCGCAGCCTCGCCTCGACCGCGGCCCAGCGCAGCGCCGCCAGGGATGGCCGTGAGCCGTCCACACCGACGACGATCGGCCGGCGGTCCGGCTGGGACAGCGCCGGCCCGCGTACGACCACCACCGGAACGGGAGCTTCCTGGACACATCGCGCACTGACCGAACCGACGAACATCCGGCGCATCCGGGCAAGCCCGCGTGCGCCGACGACGAGCATCAACGCGTCCCGGGACTCCTCGACGAGAGCGTCCGAGGGCGCGTCGTAAACCGTCCTTTCAACGACATCGACACCGAGGTCACAGGGATGCGTCCGACGGACCGCGTCGTGCAGCACCTGCATTGCCGCACGTTCGAGATCATCGACGCCGATCGACGGTGAAATGTCGTCCACAACACGTGGCCGCCCGCCCGGGCCCCAGGCGAGCACCGCTCGTATCCGAACCCCGATCAACGCCGCGTGCACCAAGGACCAGCGCAACGCCAACTCGGCATCCACGGACGCATCGATTCCCACCACGATATCGGATGTCGTCTCCACACCGTTCACGCTCGCAGCGCCCGGCGACGCGAACGAGAGCGATTCGGGTAGACCGCGGGACCGAAAGTCCCGCCCGCGCGGGCCAGCCAGCCGAAAGGGCCGTCAGCCGGAAAGCTTGGTGGCAAACACCGCCGCTTGCGTCCTGCTGGTCAGGCCAAGTTTTTCCAGAATGGATGACACGTTGTTCTTGACAGTTTTCTCAGCGAGATGAATCCGGCTGGCGATCTGGCGGTTGGTCAGCCCCTCGGCGATCAGGGCGAGGATCTGGCGCTCCCGCTCGCTGAGGGCGGACAGCAGGCGGTCTTCGGGCGCGCCGTCGCGCAACCGGGTCAGCACCCGCTGGGTGACCGCCGGGTCGAGCATGGACTGGCCGGATGCCACGGTCCGGACCGCGCCGACAAGATCAGTCCCTCTGATCTGCTTGAGCACATAGCCCGCAGCTCCGGCCATGATCGCGGCAAAGAGAGCCTCATCATCGTCATGGGATGTCAGGATCAGGCAAGGGACCTCCGGTGTACCGGAACGGATGTCGCGGCACACATCGATGCCGCTGCCGTCAGGCAGGCGGGCGTCGAGTATGGCGACGTCAGGACGTAGCGCCGGGATGCGCCGTAGGGCTTCGGCCACAAGGCCGGCCTCCCCCACGACTTTGATGTCGCCCTGGCTTTCCAGTAGCTCGCGCATCCCGCGCCGGACGATCTCGTGGTCATCGAGAACGAATACGCGGACAGGCTCCACCGAACCGACGATACCTGCCGACGAGGCCTTAGCGACCATGGATGACCGGCAACAGGACATGACAGACCGAAGGGCCTACCGTCATGTGTGTGACTAGCACCGGCACTCTACCCGCGGACCTCGCCCGCACGGTCGTCGAGACAGCGGGGCTGGCCCCGTCGATCCACAACACCCAGCCGTGGCGGTGGCGAGTGGGCAGCACCGGCCTTGACCTCCTCGCCGACACCTCGCGGCGGCTCACCATCGCCGACCCTGACGGTCGTCAGCTCCTGCTGAGCTGCGGCGCGGCACTCCTGCACGCCCGCCTCGCCATCCGGGCCGCCGGGCTCATCCCCACGGTGACGATCTTTCCGGATGCGCGTGACGAACTTGACGGCGGGCCGTTGGCCACCATCGCCATCAGGCCCGCCGCGGCCACCCAGCCCGCTGATCCCGACAACGCCACGCTGCTCGCGGCAACCCGCCATCGGCGCACCGACCGCAGGCCCTTCGACCCGCGCCCGCTGGAACCGGACGCCCTGCGGGCGCTGCGGCTCGCGGCCGAGGCGGAGGCGGGGTGGCTGGTGTCCCTGGACGACGCGGACCTGCGCATCGACACAAGTGTGCTGATCGCCCGCGCCGACTGGCTGGAGAACCACGACCCGGCCTACCGCGCGGAACTGGAGTCCTGGAGCCGGACCAGCACGGATGCGGTCGACGGCATACCCCGTGATGTGGTGATCAGCTCAGCTCAGCCACGGCAGTCCGAATTCACGGTGCGGGACTTCAACGTGGTCGGCGAAGCCGGCCTACAGCTGCGACAGACCGGTGTGGAACGCCCGATGGTCCTCCTGATCGGTACCGACAGCGATACCCCAGCCGATCGGCTGCGAGCCGGCCAGGCGATGGAACGGGTGCTGCTGACCGCGACCGCGCGCGGTATCGCCACGTCGCCGCTGGGCCAGGCTGTCGACCTCGAGTCGACCCGGGAGCTGCTGCGGCACTCGATTGGTGGCCTCGGGCACATCCAAATGATCATCAGGGTAGGTTACCCGCTGCCGGACGCCGAGACGCTGAAGGCGACACCGCGCCGATCGGTCGACGACATCCTGCGGTTCGAATGAACGCACTAAGCGAAGGTGCCGGCCGCGCAGGTCGCCTCTCGGCGCGTGGTCGCTCGCAGCGACATTGGGGTGAGCCCGGGGGCCATGTCACGGCCGGCACCTCACCACAGTACCGGGTTCTGGGCTGTCGCATCACGGGGGAGCGAAATCGACGGTCCATCACCTGTCCGGCGGGACACGGCCGGATCAGGCGGCCGGAAAATCGTGCGAGCGGGCACCCCAATCCCAGCAAAAAACGATGTATGTCAGCCCGGCATCTGGTTCTATCCGACCTGCGGGTCCGTCGGCCGGGCAGCTCACGGGGGGAACTGTCCGCGCCGCGCCGTAGTGCCGAGCAGATCGCCGCTGGCAACGGTCACGCGGGACAGCGGTCACGCCCGGGACAGCGGTCACGCCGCCAGGAGCGCGGCGCTGAGATACGCGAGGCTGAACTGGGTGTCGGAACGGGCACCGGCGGGGTCCGCGCAGAAGACGGAGACCGTCACGTCGCCGGCCGCGCTGCCACGCGGTGAACTCCATCCGCCGATCGCGCACCGGTGGGTCGGCTCACCATAAGGGATGACCTCGACGTTGTCGGGAGCGCGCCCAGCCGCCGGGAAGGTCACCTCGTACGCGCCCGCCGAGATGTGACGGACGGTGTTCACTTTTCCGGCGCTGTTGGCGGTATACCTGTCCCACGCGTCTACTGTCATGCCCAGGGGCGGCTGGATGATCCTCCCGGTGTCCTCGGCCTCCTGGCCGGAGAAGGCGTGCCCGAACAGCACGGTGTCGGCCCCGATCAGCGCATGCTGGTTGGTGTAGACGAGCACGAACGGCGTGTCCGTCCAGGTCTGCCCGATGGCGCACCCCACGAAGATGGTCTGCCGGTCGGTCTTCTCGTCCCGGCCGAGTGGGTTGCAACCGGCCGGTGTGGAGCCGATCGCATTGACCTGGAGGTTGTTTCCCTCCCGGCCGGAGTAGGCCGGCCCGACCAGGTCGATCGAGTAGTGCCCGACACCGATCCGGTGGATCTCGAAGGGGGTGGCCGAACCGGCGGCGTCGTAGTAGTCGCCCGCCCGGGTGACGTCCTGCCCCGGCTCGTCATCCCGGAAGTAAGTGTAGGGCGGTGGCAGCGAAGCAGGCCCCCCGGTGGGAGCCGGGCTCACCGCCTGCCCGCGGAAGTACGGGTCAGGAAAGGTCGATGACGCCCGGTAGGACGCCGGTGCGAACGTGAACAGCGCGGTGAACCGCGAGTCGGTGTAGTCCCCGGTCGGTGACCGGCAGGCCAGGGTCACCTCCTCGGCGGGACCCGACGGCGCCCACCCTTCGGTGTGGCAGCTCACCGGCTGGTCACCGACCGCGGATGCCAGCGCGACGCCATGCCCGCCGGGCACGCCGATGCCAGGAAAGATCACTTTGTAACGACCGGTGCCCCGCCGGACCACTGTCGCCGACGCACCGGCGGTGGCCGTGCCGGCGGCGCCTGTGGCCGACTGCCAGCTTCCAGCCTGCACGAAGGGCGCGGGCGTCCGCGCGGCCCCGAACGGCGACGCGGCCTCGTCCGACCGGACGAATCCCCAGACCGGCGTGCCGGGAAGAACCGATGCCCCGGCTGCCCTGGGCGGAACCGAACCACCGCAGCCCACCAGCACCCCGAGAATCACGGCGATCACAGCGGCATACGCACAGACGGTCACCGGAACCAATCGTCGCGCCCCTGTCATCCCCCAGCCTTCCCGTGTGTGGAACTCGGCTTCTCCGCGGCACCGCAGCCGGGATGAGCATGTCATGCCCGCTCAACCAGAAAAGCCGGGAGTCAGCGAGACGACCACGGGAGTACCTTTAGGCTGGTCGGGCCGATCTGACAGGGCGTCACAGGTAACACGCGGTCTGGAGGTTGGTTCAACAATGGCAGCGCCGGATGCGGCCGTGAACGCGCAGGCTCTCCCGCTGGGCCCGGGTGACCCCAGCCAGCTTGGCTCCTACACCCTGCTTGGCAGGCTCGGCCAGGGCGGGATGGGCACCGTCTACCTCGGGCGTACCGGAAACGGCCGGCTGGTCGCCATCAAGGTGATCCGTACCGACGTGGCCGATGACGATGAGTTCCGGCTGCGTTTCCGGCTGGAGGCGGAAACGGCCCGCCGGGTGGCCCGGGTGTGCACCGCCGAGGTGCTCGACGCGGCGCCCGACGCCGAGCAGCCATATCTTGTCACCGAGTTCATCGAAGGCCGGACGCTGGCGAAGTTCGTCTCCGAAAGCGGCCCACTGCTGGCGGCAAATCTTGAACAGCTCGCGGTCGGCGTTGCCGCGGCGCTGACCGCGATCCACAGCGCCGGCATCGTGCACCGAGATCTCAAACCGTCCAACGTGGTGCTCTCCCCCTTCGGTCCCCGGGTCATCGACTTCGGGATCGCCCGCGCGCTGGACTCCGCCAGCAACCTCACCGGGGACCTCCAGCAGCTCGGCACCCCCGCGTTCATGGCGCCCGAACAGATTCAGGGCGATCCGGTCACCCCAGCGGTGGATATCTTCGCCTGGGGCGGGCTCATCACCTTTGCGGCAACCGGCCGTTACCCGTTCGGCGAGGGCAGCGCGCAGGCTCTGCTCTTCCGCGCGGTGAACGAGGATCCGAACCTGGACGGGCTGGACAGCCCGCTGCGCGAGATCGTCGCGAACGCGATGCTCAAGGCTCCGTCGGCCCGGCCGACCGCGCAACAGCTGATGCTGCGCCTGCTCGGTGAGCCGCTGTCGACAGCACAGATCGACCCCGAGGCAACGGTCACCCAGGTGTTGCGCGACTGGCGGTTACCCGCGCCCGCCAACACGTTCGGCGGCACCACGACGCACCACATCCCGGGCACCCGCGACGCCCCGGGCACCCGCGACACGGCCACGCCGGCCACCGTACGAGGCGGCCGGATGGTACCGCGGCCCCGCCGCCGGACAGCGC
>NZ_CAKJTP010000077.1:0-2237 GCF_917627335.1 Protofrankia sp. CiT1
GCCGGTGAGCTGGGCGGCGACGAACGCCGGGACGGACGCGGGGGCGATACCCGCGAAGGTGTCGGAGAACATCCGTCCCACCGTGATCGCCGGGTTGGCGAAACTGGTCGAGCTGGTGAACCAGTACGCCGCGCCGATGTAGGCCCCGACCGCCGCCGGTGCCCGGTCGGCCCGCCCCGAGCGGGCAAGGGCGAAGATGACGAGGAGCAGGCCGGCCGTCGCCACGATCTCGGACAGCAGATGCGCGCCGGACGCCCGGTCATGGGTGGAGATCGACACCGCCGCCTGCCCGAACATGACGTTGGCGAGCACCGCACCGGCGACGCATCCCGCGACCTGGGCGGGCAGATAGGCCGCGACGTCCCGCCAGGGCAGACCGCCGAACAGCGCGTCGACGGCGGAGACCACCGGGTTGATGTGCGCGCCGGACACCGGCCCGACCATCAGAATGATCGCGAACAGGCCAGCCGCGGTTACCGTGGCGTTCTCCGCCAGTTGCAGACCGATCTGGTTCGGGCTGAGCTGTTGGGCGGCTATCCCGGAGCCGATGACAAGGGCGGCCAGCAGCATGCTGCCGAACGCCTCCGCCGCGACCCGCCGCGCCAGCGGCGGGCGCTGGTCCGCGGTCACGGCCGGGGTCAACGGCCAGCCACCGGGGCCACGGTCAGGGCCAGCGGCTCCGGGCCACCGATGCCACCACACACAGGCCCGCATGCGCAGGCCGACCCCGGCGTGCCCGGTTCGGCCTCCCGCTGGACGGCCGGCCGTCCAGCGACGCCAACGCCAACGCCGGCATCGGCATCGGCATCGGCATCGGCATCGGCGAGGACGGTGTAGACCTCCCACGGCGCACCGTCCGGGTCATCTACCCAGACCTTGTCCTGCACCGCGTAACAGCACGTCGTGGCTTCTTCGGTCGCTGTGGCCAGCCCCAGACCGGCCAGCCGCGCGGCCGCCGCCGTCACCTCGCCGGTGGACTCGACCTCGACACCGAGATGGTTGAGCGCGCCAGCCACCCCGGCTTCCCGGGCCGCCGGGTTCTCGATCAACACAAGCTTCAGCGGCGGGACCTCGACCGCGAAGTTCGCGTACCCGGGCCGGCGCTTCGCCGGCCCAACCCCGAACAGCTTCGAGTAGAAGCTCACGGCCGCGTTCACATCGGACACGTTCAGCGCCAACTGGACCCTGGCCACGACGACCACCTCACATCGATCCGCGTCTATGTACTGCCAGGGCAAGCATGGACCCAAACATAGACAGCCGTCAATGTCATCGATCGATAGACCAACGGACCATGTGACCATGGGTTTTCGCCCGACCGGAGGCCTCCGGGGGTTTCTGGCGGACCGGTTCCACAACGGCCCAGCCCGGCCCACTGCCCACCCCACGGCCCGGCCCACGGCCCGGAAGAGCCGTTCTCCCGCGTCCTACCCGAACCGGCCGTTGACGTAGTCGGCGGTCCGCGGGTCGCGCGGGTCGTGGAACATCTGCTCGGTGCGCCCGTACTCGACGACGTGGCCGGGCCGCCCCTCCTCGGCGAGAAAGAACGCGCAGTGGTCGGACACCCGCGCCGCCTGCTGCATGTTGTGCGTCACGATAATGATCGTCACATCCGAGGCGATCTCGGCGATGGTCTCCTCGACCCGGCGGGTGGATGTCGGGTCAAGAGCCGAACAGGGCTCGTCCATGAGCAGCACAGCCGGCTCGACGGCGAGCGAGCGGGCGATGCACAGCCGTTGCTGCTGCCCGCCGGACAGCGCGCCCCCCGGGGAGCGCAGGCGGGTCCGGACCTCGTTCCACAGGCCGGCCCGCAGCAGGCAGTGCTCGACCAGGGAGTCCTTGTCCTTGCCCTTGATCCCGGCGAGCTTCAGGCCGCTCGCGACGTTGTCGAAGACCGTCATGGCGGGAAACGGGTTGGGCTTCTGGAAGACCATGCCGATCCGGCGACGGGTCTCCTGCGCCCGCTTGCCGGCGGCGTAGATGTCCTCGCCGTCCAGCAGAACCTCACCGGCCAGGGACGCGCCCGGGATGAGCTCGTGCATCCGGTTCAGGATGCGCAGGTAGGTGGACTTGCCGCAGCCCGAGGGACCGATGAGCGCCGTCACCTCACCGGGTCGCATCGTCAGCGAAACCCGGTCAAGCACCTTGCGCTCCCCGAACCACGCGGAGACGTCCTTCGTTTCCAGCGCCGCGCCGGAGACCGGCCCGGTCCGCTCACGGCGGGCGGCGGGCACCAG